>DGBM01000246.1:755-5730 GCA_002384765.1 Demequinaceae bacterium UBA4004 | reverse complement strand
GAGGCCGGGGCCGAGGCGGGAGCGTTCCTGGACGATGCCAGCACGCTGCTGAAGCCCGTGCGGGTCCAGTCGGGCGGCAGCTACTTCAACGCCGCGGGCGACCTGAATCTGAGTCCCGTCAAGCCCGCCTTCGACGTGTCTCTCGACGCCATTGATGCCGGGCTGTCGGCCGGAATAGCGCCGTTTACGGACCAGTGGGATGCCGGATTGGACAACGGGGCGTTCGCGGCCACCCTGTGCCCCGTGTGGGGAATGGGCTACATCCAGAATGTAGTGGAGACCTCTGGGGGTAGCGCTCAGTGGGACATCGCCGACATCCCGGGTCCCGGCGGGTCCTGGGGAGGCGCGTTCTACGCCATGCCCGCACAGGGCACCACGGAGCAGCAGCAGGCGTCCTGGAACTTCCTCGATTGGCTCATCCAACCCGAGCAGCAGCTGCGCATCTTCCAGGCCACCGGTTCGCTGCCGTCGCAACCGGCGTTGTATGACGAAAGCAGCGTGAAGAGTTACGCCATTCCGTTCTTCAACGACGCGCCGGTGGGGCCCATTCTGGCCAAGGCCGTGACGGAGCTGCCCACGCAGAGTTCCTACTCCCCCAGCAACGCCACCATTGAGGCGACGCTGCAGGATGTGCTGGGCGAGGTCGAAGCGGGCAACGTGGGCAGTGCCGATGCATGGACGGTGGCCACCGAGGCCGCCAGGCTGGCCGCCACGACCCCCTAGAGCGACCGGGTGCGGCTAGAACGACCGCGCCTGCCCTGTCGCTTGGAGGGTGATGCCGTCAGCGAACGGCAACAGGGCCTCGACCCCAAAGAGCGGATACACCGTCACCTCGATGGTGATGCGCGCCGTGGAGGCATCGACGGCCTCGACGGACACCAACTGGACACCCTCGAGGTGGTCGACTCCCCGTTCGGCGGCGTGGCGTTGCACCGCAGACGTCATGGCGGCTGTCGCCAGGTCAAGCGATGGCCGCGGCGTGCCCGACCCGTCAAAGTAGCGAGTGGCGTCGACCGCGTCGGCGGCATCCTCGGCCAACTCGTCGGCGAGGTGAGTGAGTCGCAGTCGCGTCAGGTGCACGGCCGACGCCGAGGACACCACCAAGATCAGCATGAGTGCCAGCACCGTGAAGCCGAGGGTGAGAATCCCGATGGTGCCGTCGTCCGAGTGCAACCTCCGTCGCCGATTCATGAGTCCTCCGTCAGGCTGTCCACCGGCGCGCGAGCAGTGCCAACCACCTCGACGGCAAGCGGAACGCCCCCACTGAGGAATCCCGGGATCCCCGGCAGTGTGACGCGCACCGTCACCTCAGCGGCGACATTGCTGCCAGGCGCGAGACACGTGCCGCCGCAGGCGAGGACGAGCGAGGCGTCGTCAGAGCCGAACCCGAAGTCCGAAGCGACCAGCCGGACTGCGGCCCGTGCCCGCCGCTCGCCCTGGTCCATCGCGGCCGAGCGGCGACCGCCGTTCTCAAGCTCGCGCACCCCCGTGACCACGACGGTGCGCGCCGCTTCGCTCGCGGCCGATTCCGCCGCGAAAGCTCCCGCCTGAACGCGAGACAGCGTCACCACAAGGTAGATCAACGGCACCAGCAGCACGAGCGACAGCGCGATGAACTCGAGCATGGCGGCGCCTTGGTCGCCGCGGGCGTCGAGCCGCTTCGGCCCGTGGCTGCTAGCCACGGTCGACTTCCTCGAACGCTCGGCCCGAGACCGACATGGTGCCGACGCCCCACAACCCGAACACGGGTACGGGGGCGGTCACCGTCACTCGCGTGGCTGGAGCCCCATCGATCACGGTGTCGGAAGCGACGACGTTCACGTCGTAGCCGCCGAGCGACTCGGACAGCAGGAACTCGGTCCGCATCGCACCGTCGTTCAGGTCCCGATCGTTCGCTGCAGCGAGGCGCGCGCCTTCCGAGGCGGCCGAACTCAACATGTTGCGCACGTGCAGGGCGAGGGTCAGTTGGATCACCCCCATGGCGATCGTGATCACAAGAATCGACACCAAGAGGAATTCGACAACAACGCTGCCGTCGTCCCGCCCGCGCTCAGCCGCCGGTGACACCTTCGATGGCCCGCGTAAACAGGTCATTCAGTGTGGGCCCCGCGATTGCCCAGATACCGGCGACCAGTCCAGCGGTCATGAGTGTGATGAGCACCCAGCCCGGCACGTCGCCCCGGTCGTCAAACTCATGGCGGCTCAGGAGCCGCTCCCTCAGGTAAGCCATCGTTCTTCCTTTCCCCCGAGAACCTGCGCTTTACAGGCCCAATCGAATAGTGGTCAGTCCCGGAAACACCGCGAACACGACGGTGACGGGGAGGATGAGGAAGATCACGGGCACCATCATGGCGATCTCCCGCTTTCCACCCTCTTCCAAGAGCGCTCGCTGTCCTGCGGATCTCACATCGTGGGCCTGCGCGCGCAACACCTCCGCAAGTGGCGTGCCACGCTCCACCGCCGTCGCCACGCCGTCGGCGAACCGTCGCAACGGCACGGCACCTGTGCGGTCGGCCAAGTCGGTCAGCGCCCGAGCCAGAGGTGTCCCGGTGCGCGAGGCAGCGAGCGTCGTGCGAAGTTCCTCCGACATGACGCCTTGGGTGCTGCGCGACACTCGTTCGAGCGCGCCCACCGCACCTTCGCCAGCAGCGACCGATAACGCGAGCAGTTCGGCGACCGTGGGCAGTTCCGCGACGATGCGCTCCTCGCGTCGGGTGACCGCGCGCGTCAACACGTAGTCCCGCGCCACCGCTCCCCCCACTCCAGTCGAGGCAATGAGCACCACCAGGGCAACCGGCGATGATCCCCTCGTGGCGGCCAGGAAGATTGCCGCGGCGGTGCCGAGTACAAGACCGCCGACGCCCCACACCACCTGGTGCGCCCGGAACTGCTCGACGGTGAGGTCCGCTCCGGCGCGTTTCAGGCGTGCCTTCAGTTCATGGCCGGGAGATCCCCATCGCTCGATCCAGCGGACGCCGTCGCGCAACACGGGAGCGACGAGCCGTTCCAAGGTGGGAAAGGGGGTGATGGGCTCCGCGCGCAGGCGAAGTTCTTCGGCAACGGAGGTGCGCACATGTGGAGCGATTCGGTCAACGAGCCGAGGCGTACGCGCCCGCCACCATGCCCCGAGCAGCGCGAGCCCCAGGCCGCCAGTGAGTCCCAGGAGTGCCGTAGTCAGCGTCATCGCAGCACCCTGCTTTCCTCCGGCAGCCTGCCCAGTCTGACCATCAGCCGATACGCGAGCACGGTGCTACCGCCGCCCACAAGAAGCACAGAGAATCCGGAGGCCGAGTTGTACGCGTGCGCGTTTTCGGGCCGCGTCGATAAGAGCGCCAGTACCACCCACGGGGCTGCGACCGCGAGCCTGGCGGCATTGACGGTCCAACTCTGGCGGGCCTCAAGTTCCCCTCGGGTCCGGGCGTCGTCGCGAAGAAACTCACTGAGGGTGCGCAACAGGCGGCCAACGTCGGTGCCGCCGACGTCGCGGGTGAGCCGCAACGCCTCGATGATCCGGTCGCCGACGGGGTCCGCGAGTCGAACCTTGAGAGCGTCGAGGCAATCGCCGAATCGACCCGACGCCCGGAAGTCCTCGGCGAATGCCGTGAAGGGCTCCCTCAGGGACTCCGGCCCCCGCTCACCCAGTTGACCGAGCGCTTCCGGCAACGACAGGCCCGCCCGAATACCTGAGGCGAGGTTGTCCACCGCATTGGGCCACACCTCACGCATCGACGCCTGTCGGCGGCCGGCCCGCGCTTGCACGAGGGCAAAGGGTCCCCGCGCGGCGATGACTCCGAATGCCAGCCCAATCACGGGCGAACCGGACCCCCCGGATGCGAGCACGGCGATCGCCAACCCAAGACCCACGGCGGTGGATACCAGCGCCCACGGCGTCACGGCGGGCGCTCCGGCCTGAATGAGGCGATCTTGGGTGCGGGCGTACCAGCCATCCGGCCTTCGGGGAGCGGCCTGCTGCGGGGGCCAGAAGGACCACCAGACCAGAAACAGTCCAGCGCCTAACGCCAATCCGATGACGGCTGTCATGCCTGCGCCGCCAGCAGTTCACTGAGCCGAAATCCTGCTCTCGCGAATCGGTCCTCGTGAGGCGGATAACCGTCTGCGCGCACGAGCTCGTGACCGCTGCGGTGGAAGAGGTCGCTGATTTCGATGATTCCCTGCTCGACGCGGCCCGGCACGCCGACGATCTCTCTCACGCGCCGCTTGCCGCGGCCGTCGAGTTCGAGATGCACCACGATGTCGATCGCCGACGCCACCGTCGGCACCACGAATCGGTCAGACACGTTCTCACCAGCCAGGAGCGGCAATGTGCACATCTTGGTGATCGCGTCCCTGGCCGAGTTCGCGTGGATGGTACACATCCCCGGCACCCCTGCGTTGAGGGCGACGAGCATGTCGAGCGATTCGGCTTCCCGAACCTCGCCGATGATGATGCGGCTTGGGCGCATGCGGAGCGCCTCTTTGACAAGACGTCTCAGCGGGATTTCCCCCGTGCCCTCAAGGGATGGCTGCCTGCACTGAAGGCCCACCACATCCCGCAGGGGGATCTTGAGTTCGAAGACCTCTTCACAGGTGATCACCCGTTCGCGCGGCGGTATGGACCCAGCCAGAGCGTTCAAGAACGTGGTCTTTCCGGCTTGGGTAGCGCCAGCCACGAGCACATTGAGCCCCGATGCCACGGCAGCCGAGAGGAATGCGGCCGCCTGGGCGGGCAGCGAACCCAGAGCGACCAGATCCTGGACGTGGTTGGCGCGCGCCACATACTTACGGATGTTGACGGACCAGTGTTCGCGCGTGACGTCCGGGATGACGGCGTGCAGGCGCTCCCCGCCCGGCAGGGACGCGTCCACAAAGGGGCTGGACAGGTCCAGCCGCCTCCCGGACAGCTTGAGCATCTGCTCGACCAGGTCGCGGACCTGCTGTGAGGCCAGAATGGTCGAGGTCAGCTCCGACTCCCCCC
>DGBM01000246.1:0-669 GCA_002384765.1 Demequinaceae bacterium UBA4004 | reverse complement strand
TCGTCCACTAACGCCCGCACCGCAGCCACATCCCGTACGGGATCCACCCCGCGCTTGCGGATCTGATCGCGTACCTGCGACTCAATGGCAATTGTGGTCTCGGCCCCCATGAACAGGAGAGTAGAGGCTCACCACACTTTTCGCCTGGTGAGTTGTGGATAATCACCACGAATGCCCTCGGCGGCCGACTCGGGTACAGCGGCAGCATCGACGACGCCCAAGACCCGCGTATGTCGTAATTATTGCGACTACGCTACTATTAACGCATGGCCGATGTGACTCTCGCCGAATATGCCCGACGCCACGGGATCAGTTCTCAGCGTGCGCGCGCGCTGGCGTCGCAGGGCCGTATCGGCGCGCGCAAAGTCGGATCTCAGTGGGTGGTGTCCGACGGCGGCGCGATGCGATCTGTCCGNNAGCGCGGGGAGGCCGCCGAGCGCCGCCACCGTGTGGTCTGCGGCTCTCGCACTCGAGGAGGGAAACCTCGACCGAGGTCGCGACCCACAGCGTCGCCGTGCCGCGAAGCGGGTCCTCCGACGGCTGGCGGCCACAGAGATTGGCCCGTCGCGCTTACTGGCTGTCGCCACCTTGTGTGTCAACCGCGGCGACCTTCACCACGTGCGCGCAGCCGATCTTGTCGGACTGGCTGCGGACCCACGTGTGGCTCGC
>DGBM01000143.1 GCA_002384765.1 Demequinaceae bacterium UBA4004 | reverse complement strand
CGCGCGGCATCCGCGGGTAGGTCGAGGTTCGTGATCTCGGCGGCCGCGCGAACCACACGTCGGTACCGTGCGGCCTCACGGTCCTGGAAGATCGCGCCCCACGTGAACGTCGGGATCTCGCGCATCGCGATGGTTTCTGGGAACAGCACGGCCGAGTGGGTGTCGTAGCCAGGGGTGAAGTCGAGGAAGCGCAACGACACGAACAGCTGGTTGCCGTAGTCGCCCGCCTCGAGCTGCGCGATGAACTCGGGCCAGATCGCCTCCACGAGCAGCGCCTCGACGTGGCGGTCGCGCGAGCCATTCTGGGTGTACATCGGGAACACCACCAGGTGACGGGTTCCGTCCACCCGGTGCTGCTGCGGCTGGAACGCCGCGAGCGAATCGAGGAAGTCAGGGATGCCAAAACCTTGGTCCGTCCACTTCTCAAAGTCACGGACGGATGCGGCGAGGTACTCGGCGTCATGGGGGAAGGCGGGTGCGAGCGCGCGGATTCCGGCGATGATCTCTGCCGACAGGGCACGGGCCTCACCGTGAGCGTCGCCCGACGCCGCGTCCGTCGCAGCGGGGATCGAACCGTCCCGCACCTGGAGGCGCTGGATCGCGGTGGCCGCCGCCTTGAGGCGCAGCCAGGCGTCGCTGGTCTCGGCCAGGCGCGCGTCCTCGACGACCTCGGGTTCGCCGACGATGGTCTGGGTCGAGTGGGCGTGAATAGACATCTGGACCTCCGGTCCCTGCACAGGGGTGATGCTGGGTTGATCCCGTACCGCGAGACTACGGGAGAAATTCCGGCAAGTCACCTGTTTCGCCGGAAGTCTTCCCGCCGCCGATTGTCTCCGCTGATAGTGTCGGGCCATGGTCAACGAGACTCCTGCCCGCCTCGACGACGACATCGACGTGGGGATCGTGCGGGCGGTGGTGCAGGACGCCCGTGCGACGCTCGCCGACCTGTCTGCGGCCGTCGGGCTGTCCGTGTCGGCCGTGCAGGCGCGACTGCGGCGGCTCGAGGCTCGCGGCGTCATCACGGGATACCGCGCGCTGGTCGACGCCGAGGCGGTAGGCAAGCCGCTCGCGGCCTTCGTCGAGATCACCCCGCTCGACCCGGCACAGCCCGACACCGCCCCCGAGCTCCTCGAGCACCTCGCCGAGATCGAGGCGTGCCACTCGATCGCGGGCGACGCTGCCTACATACTGCTCGTGCGCGTCGCATCGCCGCGGCATCTCGAGGCGCTCGTCCGCGACATCCGCTCCGCCGCCTCGGTCAACACCCGCACCACGGTGGTGCTGCAGACGTTCTACGAGAACCGCCCGATTCTCCCGGCCTGACGCCGTTCGCTGCTGGTACCGCGCTGAGATGTAGTTCCCCAGGACGTTGAGATCTAGCGGGTTGACCCAGTCTGGCAACCCCGCCTAAGTCCGCCCCGTAGTGCGCGATCTTGTTGTCGAGCACCTTGATCACCGCAGCCAGCGCACCGACCCGACGGACCAACCCATCCCCAGGCGGCCCGCACGGTCGCACACGCCAGCACAACTATCGATGGAAAAAGAAAACCCCGGCTGCATACCGACTCAAGGTCGACAGAGGCCTATGCCGGGGGACTTCATAGACGAGTTTACGCACCGTGGGGGGAGTTGTCGGTGAAACTCACAGCGGCGCAGAGGGCGGCCTTGGACAAGTCGGTCGCGCCAGCGCGCATGGGCACTTACCTTGCCGCGGCAGGCCATGATCCCGATCACGCGCGTGAACTTTATCTCTGGGACCCAGAATTGTCGGTGGCCTTCATGGCGGATCTTGCAATCCTTGAGGTGGCGTTGCGCAACGCAATGAATTCCCGATTGGTTTCTAGGTGGGGTGAGCGGTGGTTCGAGAGCCAGTCGATCAGGCTCGATGACCGATCGTGCCGCGCCCTCGCAGACGCATGGAGTCGCACCGCGCCCGATCGGGGCCCCGACCGCATCGTCGCGCAATGCATGTTCGCTTTCTGGAGGGCGTTGTTGGACAAGGGCGACCACGTGGGCGTGGGGCCCAGCCGGGTCCGGTGCGACTACGAGACTCAACTCTGGCGCGGAGTCCTCGACAAGGCGTTCCCCGGCGGCAAGGCGCAGGCCGCTCGAGACGGGTTCCCCCTGTCAGGCCAGGGGATCCGGCGCACGGCACACGAGGCCCACTCGGATTGCATGAGGCTTGCAGGCATGCTCGGCAGGGACCTCGCGTCATGGGGAGACGCGACGTCAAACATTGGGGCGGTGTTGGCGAAGAGGCCGCGGTCAGTCGCGGATCGGTGAGTCCAAGTCCAAGGTGTCGGCTACGCCATCGTCGTCCCCAGAAACGTCCCGCGGCCCGCCACCGTGCATGAACAGACTCGCCCGCTCGACGGCCTGGATGCTGCCGGTGAACAGACCCTCGTCGCTGGCGTGCTCTGGGGGAGGGGTTCGCTTGCCTCGCGGCTTGGGTCGCTCGGCGGCGGCGGAAGGATCGGCCATCAGGATGCGCTGGGCGGGTGCCGCGTCGGGCATCTCGTTCTGGACCCACAGCACCATCGCCTCGCGCAGGTAGCAGCGCAGGTCCCACAGGGTGGGTGCGTCCTTCGCGGTGGCCAGGATGCGCACGTGAACGTGGCCCTTGGTCGCGTCGGTGACTTGAAGCACGGAGGTGCGCCCGTCGTACAGTGACGTCTCTGCCAGGACCTCCTTGAGATGCTCGCGCATCCGTTGAAGGGACACCCGCCAGTCGAGGTCGAGCTCCACCGCACCCAGTAGTTCGGAACCGTCCCGCGTCCAGTTCTGGTACGGCGTGCTGGTGAAGTAGGTGGAGGGCAGGACCAATCGGCGGTCATCCCACAGCTGGAGCACCACATAGCTCAGGGTGATCTCCTCGACCCGGCCCCACTCGCCCTCGGCCACAATCACGTCGTCCATGCGCAGCGCGTTGCTGAAGACCAGCTGGATGCCCGCGAACATGTTGGCGAGCGCCGATTGCGCCGCGAAGCCCGCGACCAGCGAGATGATGCCAGCCGACGCCAGGATGCTCGCCCCGAGGGCGCGCACGGCGTCGAAGGTAAACAGCGCAGCCCCGAAGGCGAGCACCACGATGAGGACGGCCGCCAGGCGGCGAATGATGAGTGTCTGCGTCCTGAGGCGACGCGCGAGAATATTGTCGGGCCCGTCGAGCGGGTTGTACCCAAGGGCCAGGTCCGTCACAAACTCGACGAGCCCCAACAGCAGCCACGCGAGGGTCGCGATGGCCACAATGGTGAACGCTTGTGCGACCGTCGGCCACCAGTCATATGCGTCGAGAGAAGTGTTGGCGCCCGCCCACACGCCCAAAAGGATCAGCAGCGTCCAGAAGGGGCGACGCGCCTCCGTCACGAGGACCTGCGGCCAGGCGAGGCGACGCGACGCGATGCGCAGGGCCAGGTGCACGACCAACGCCACAAGCACAGCGGCTCCGACGCCAAACCCGATGGCGATCCCGAACTCCAACCAGTTGTCGAGCATGGTTCTCCTTGGTGGTGGATGCTGCTCACCACTGTAGGTGGGTGGGTTCGCGGCGCACCACGCGAGGCGAGTCGCCTGTGAGCGCCCAGCCCCTTCGCCGTTGACGCGAGAGCTACGTGCGGTGCGCCTTGTAGTACGCGATGAGCGCCTGGGTCGAGGCGTCCTGAGCGGTCAATGCGGCGTCGTCGCCCTCGACGGCCGGAGCGATCTGGAGCGCGAGCTGCTTGCCGAGCTCCACGCCCCACTGGTCGAAGCTGTTGACGCCCCAGATGACGCCCTGCACGAACGTGATGTGCTCGTACAGCGCGATGAGCTGACCCACCACGGACGGGGTCAACGCGGGCGCGAAGATCGACGTCGTCGGCTTGTTGCC
>DGBM01000282.1 GCA_002384765.1 Demequinaceae bacterium UBA4004 | reverse complement strand
TCGAGGCCGGCACCAAGATCGTCCAGATGGGCTACGCCCAGGGCGGTGGCGACGTCGAGGAGATCGTCAACGCCGCGCAGGCCGAGGTCTACACGGTCGCGGAGAAGCGCGGTGGGGAGGACTACGCGCCGCTGTGGGACACCCTCAACGAGACGATGACCGAGATCGAGGTCGCCGCCGGGCGCACCGACGAGATGACCGGTGTGCCCACGGGCTTCACCGATCTCGACGAGCTGACGCACGGTCTGCACCCGGGGCAGATGATCGTCATCGCGGCCAGGCCGGCAATCGGCAAGGCGCTCGCCCTCGACACCCCGCTGCCCACGCCCACCGGCTGGACGACGATGGGCGAGGTCGCCGTCGGTAGCGAGCTCATCGACGCCTCCGGACGACCGACGAAGGTGGTTGCCGCCACCGAGGTGATGTCGGGCCGGCCCTGCTACGAGGTGGAGTTCTCCGACGGGTCGGTGATCGTGGCCGATGGTCAGCACCAGTGGCTCACGGATACCCGCGCGTCGCGCAAGTCCTTTCAAGCGGCGCGCGATGGGCGCAACCGGACCAAGAACCAGCGAACCTTTGCCGAGGTCCGCACCACCGAGGAGATCGCGGCCACCCTTCGCACCTCGACGCAGGAGGCGAGACTCAATCACTCTGTCGTTCTCGCGGAACCGCTCGACCTCCCCGCGGTTGACCTCGAGCTGGCGCCCTATGTCCTAGGTGCGTGGCTGGGCGACGGGTCCACAGACTGCGCGATGTTCACGACGGCGGACCCGGAGATCGTCGTCAATCTCGAGGCCCAGGGATTGGTGGTGGCCAAGAGCGGTGCCCACATGCGTTACTCGCTGCGCCTGCCCGTCGAAGCGGTGGAGACCCGTGAGTGCGTCGTCTGTGGCGCAGCGTTCACTCCCGCGACGTCGCAGGTGAAGACGTGTGGGCGTTCTTGTGGTGGCAAGTCCAAGGGAACTCCTCGTATGGCGGCCCCGAGCTGTCCTGACTGCGGTCGTCCGTCCTCCGGCAAACGGCGTTGCCAGGAGTGCCACAACGACCACGGCACGGTGCAAGCGCTGCTGCGCAAGATCGACGTCCTCGGCAACAAACACATTCCTGTCGAGTACCTCCGGGCGTCCGAGGAGCAACGGCGCGCCCTGTTGGCGGGTCTGCTCGACACCGATGGGACGGTCACCAACGTTGGCTGCGTCCAGTTCACCTCTACCTCGGCCCGACTCATGGCGGACGTGCGAGACCTGGTCGCCGGGCTGGGCTACCGCTTCGGTGTCAGTGAAAAGGCCGTTCACGGCCGGACCGCTGAGTCCTCCACGGCCTACACGCTGACTTTCAGTGCTGATGAGGACGTCTTCTGGTTGGGCCGCAAGGCCATCAAGCACAAGGAGCTGCGGACGCGCGCCTTCCAGCGTCGCAACTCCCGCTTCATCACTGACGTGCGTCGCATCGAGTCGGTGCCGGTCCGGTGCGTCGAGGTCGACAACGCCGACCACCTGTACCTCGCGGGTCGCTCCATGATCCCCACCCACAACTCGACGCTCGGTGTGGACATCGCTCGGGCCGCGGCGATCCACCACCAGATGGCGACCGCGATCTTCTCCCTCGAGATGAGCCGCAGCGAGATCACCATGCGTGTGCTCGCGGCGGAGGCGAGCATCCAGCTGCAGCACCTGCGCCGCGGCAAGATGAGCGATCCGGACTGGCGCAAGCTCTCCCGGGTCGTGGGCCGGATCAGCGACAGCCCGCTCTATATCGACGACTCGCCCAACCTCGCGCTCATGGAGATCCGCGCCAAGGCGCGGCGCCTGAAGCAGCAGCACAACCTCAAGCTCATCGTCATCGACTACCTGCAGCTGATGACGTCGGGCAAGAAGGTCGAGTCGCGGCAGCAGGAGGTCTCCGAGTTTTCTCGAGCGCTCAAGCTGCTGGCCAAGGAGCTGCAGGTCCCGGTCATCGCGATCTCACAGCTGAACCGTGGTCCTGAGCAGCGCACCGACAAGCGTCCCGCGATGAGCGACCTGAGAGAATCGGGCTCTATAGAACAGGACGCAGACTTGGTTATACTTCTCCACCGCGACCGTGACCCCGGGTCCGAGCGCGAAGGGGAGGCCGACGTCATCGTCGCCAAGCACCGAAACGGCCCAACCGCCGACATCGTCCTCGGCTTCCAGGGTCACTACGCGCGCTTCTCGAACCTGGCGAAGGACTCGGGAGGGTTCTGATGTCGAGAAGCGCTCTAAATTAGAGCAATCCACATTCTGTCTAAGATACCCGGCACCCTCGGCGCGTCCCTGGGTGCCGGGACCATTTGGCGGAGCTCCACGGTTGCGCGAGCAACGTGCGCGCCGCAGGCGCTGAAGCGGCAAGGGATGCCGACTGGCCCCCAGCCGAGTCAGGTTGTGTGGGTGTGACGCCCTGGGTGGGGCTCGGGGCCGCCGCACCCTCACCGCCTGCACACCCTGACATGCCGGGAGTCTCGGGAGTTTCTGTTGGCAGAACCGAGGCGAGCGGGATGAGCCCGGGCGAGACGGGCACTCATGTCGACGACGCTCGAAAATGAG
>DGBM01000162.1 GCA_002384765.1 Demequinaceae bacterium UBA4004 | reverse complement strand
AAGGGTTCGTTTCCCGGGTACACGGGCTCGTTGTCAACGTGAATCGTGTTGACGTACGGCGTATTCAGGCTAAGAGGAACCGAAAGCTGCTTGCCCGACGCGTGTTCGACCATGCGATCAATGACGTACTCGGCGCGGGTCGCGCCGCCATCCTCGATCATTCCGTCGAGCGATTCGAGCCACTCGTTGGTCTCTTCCGGATCACTGTCGATCGCGCCGTGCTGTGCCACAGGGGACCTCTCGTTTCAGCGCGAGGTGTCGCGCTCATGTCACGTGTAGGTGGTTTGCGGGGGTACCGCGTACCAGAACATTCTTGCCACATCCCGGTCCAATGTCACGCCAAGCCGTGTCGCAAAGCGGCCTGCGGGTTTAGCGCAACCCGTGACACGCGACAGGTATCGCCGTTGCGACGTGCGCACTCGGCCCCGTACTGTGGTGCAAACGAGCACATACCAGTGTGCTCACCAACGAAAGGGGCAGGCGGGCCGTGGCCATGACAGAGGGCTCGGAAGCGCTCGATACCGCAATGGTGTCGCGACTGGGTGTGACCCAGGGGATGGTCGTACAGGAATTCGGGCACGATGCCGATGTGTGCGACGCGCTTCGCAGAGCGATCATGTCCGTTACAGGTGAAGACCTGGTGGACGAAGACTACGGTGATGTCACCGATGCGGCGATCGTATGGTTCCGCGACGGCGACGATGATCTTGCTGACTTGCTGATGGATGTTCAGTCCTTGCTTGACGGCAGCGCCCAGGTGGTGCTCTTGACTCCGAAGGCTGGCCGCCCTGGCCATGTCTTGCCCCGCGATGTCGAAGAAGCGTCCTCGCTCGCCGGACTGCACGCGACGTCGACTTTCGTCGTTGACGCATCGTGGACGGCAACGCAATTGGGGGAGAAGGGCCGCTCCAAGTGACCCATCCCCTCGTGGGTCACCTCGCTCCGGACTTCACACTGTCAGACCAGAACGGGATCAACGTCTCGTTGTCGGCACTGCGCGGCACCGACGTGCTGCTCGTGTTCGTGCCGTGGGCGTTTTCGCCCGTGTGCACGTATGAACTCGAGCAGTTGCGCGACGCCGAGGACCTGGTCGCGTCTGACGCGAAGGTGTTCGTGGTGAACTGTGACTCGAAGTTCGTCAACCAAGAGTGGGCATACCAGAACAAGTTCCCAGGCACGCTGCTGAGCGACTTCTGGCCACACGGAGAGGTCAGTCGCGCGTTCGGCGTGTTTGACGAAGAGTTGGGTCGTTCCCAGCGCGGCACCTTCCACATTGACGCCGACGGCGTTGTCAGGTGGGCGCTTGTGAACCCCACGGGAGACTCCCGCGACCTCGACGCCTACCGGAAGGTGCTTGGACTCGTCTAGTCTGTCTGCGCGTGAGCGCTAAGCCGGCGTTCCCCGAATAGGGAACAATGGTGCGCGGGCCCTTAGCTCAGTTGGTTAGAGCACTGCGTTTACACCGCAGGTGTCATCGGTTCGAGTCCGGTAGGGCCCACGGAGGGAGTCACGATGGCGTTGGGTCAGTTGCGCGAGTTTGTCAGCGGTAGCAAGTACGACGCCTACGCGCGTCGCACCGACGGCATCTTGCTCGCGCTGGGGTTCGTGTTTCTGGTGGTCTGGACGCTCGGCACCGTCGCTGTTGACCTGCCGCATCCCATACCCGTACTCATCGGCACGCTCAATGCGCTGATCTGGCTCGCGTTCGTCGTCGACATCGTGGTGCGGGTGACGCTTGCTCGCAGCTCGTGGCGGTTCATCCTGAAGCACCCGCTCGACATCCTCGCTGTGCTCTACCCGCCGCTGCGGCCGCTCAAGATTCTCGCGGTCTTCAGCAACGGCTCCAAGGTATTGCGCGGTCAGGGCGCGGTCAACGCCACCAGGGCCGTTGTGCTCTCGGCTGTACTGCTGATCTGGATCGCGGCGGTCGCCATCCTGGGCGCCGAACGTGGGGTACCGGGGTCCAATATCACCAACTTCGGCGACGCGGTGTGGTGGGCGATCGTCACCACGACCACCGTCGGCTACGGCGATTTCTATCCGGTGACAGTGACGGGACGCGTCGTGTCGGGCGCGCTCATGGTTCTCGGGATCTCCCTGATTGGTGTGATCACCGCCTCCGTCGCCGCGTGGTTTGTCCGGCTGACGACCGCGGAGTCGGACGAGCGCGACGAGGCGTCGATCGCCAAGAACGAGCAGGAGATTGGGCGCCTTCACGACAAGATTGACGTGCTTCAGGAGAAGATCGACACGTTGCTTGACGATCGAAGGGCGCAGGAGAAGTCATGACGACCGTCGCCGATGTGGTCGCCTGGGTTGAGAAGCGCTTTCCTCCAGAGCTTGCGGAGGAGTGGGATGCTCCCGGTCTCGCCGTGGGTCATCCCGCGCAGCCGGTGGCGCACGTTCACTTCGCGGTAGACCCCACGCTCGCGGTGATTCGCGAGGCGATCGACGCCGGGGCGGACCTGCTGATCACCCACCACCCGCTGCTGCTGCGCGGGGTGACCTCGGTGGCGGCAGACACCGTCAAGGGTGCCGCCGTGCATGCCCTCGTTGAGGGCGGCTGCGCGCAGATGGCTGCCCACACAAACGCCGATGCCGCGGCGACCGGCGTCGCGGACGCGCTCGCGGTCGCCTTGGGAGTGAGCGTCGATGGACCCTTGGTGCCCGCGCCCGGACATTCCTCGCCTGTCGGGGGCGGCCGGGTGGGCACGATCAAGCCCACGTCCCTCACGAGGTTTGCCGCCGACGTGGCGTCGGCGCTGCCAGCGACCGCCGCCGGGGTGCTCTATGCGGGAGACCCGGACGGCATCGTCGCCACCGTGGCGGTGCTGGGAGGCTCAGGAGACGCCTACCTGGACGATGCGGCGGCTGCCGGCGTTGACGCCTACGTGACCGCGGATCTGCGTCACCACCCAGCCTCGGAGGCACGCGAGGCCGCGATGCTTCGTGACGGCAAGCCGTACCTCGTCAGTGTCTCCCACTTTGCCTCCGAGTCGCTGTGGCTTGCCGCCGCCGCCGCCGAGGTGGCGAGCGCGTTTTCGGTGACCACTTCGGTGAGTACGCTGAACACCGACCCCTGGACCGGCCGAGTGCCGTCGTCACCATTCAAGGAGTGAACAGTGCCTAAGGCCCCCGTGGCTGACCAGCTCCGGCTGTTGACCGTGCAGGACCTCGACACCAAGCTGGCGCAAGCGCGCCACCGCCTGGTGAACCTTCCGGCGCGTCAGGAACTCGATGAGGTGACGGCCGAAGCCGCCTCGCTCGAGGAGACCAGGGTCGAGGCGGCGACCGCCGTGACCGACCTGCGCCGAGAGGTCACGAAGGCCGAGGACGACGTGGTGACCGTGCGCGCCCGTGCCGACAGGGACAACCAGCGCATGCTGTCGGGCGCAGGGTTGGCGCCCAAGGAACTGCAAGCGCTGCAGAGCGAGTTGGAGGTACTCGCCAAGCGCCAAGGCGACTTGGAGGAGATCGAGCTGGACGCGATGCAACGGCTCGAAGACGCCGAGGCCGAGGCCACTCGCGTCATAATGCAGATCGATGCGGTGGCCGCGAAAGTAGCCGACATCACGGCAAGGCTCCACGACGAGGCCGCAGACATCGACGCCGAGATCGTGTCGCTGAGCGCTGGCCGCGCCAATGCGGCGGCCGGACTCGATGAGGGCCTGCTGGCACTGTACGAGAAGTTGAGGGTCGCGCACGGCGGCACGGGCGCGGCGACTCTCCAGCACGGCGCCTGCCAGGGCTGCAACATGAGCCTCAACCCCGCCGATCTCGCCCACATTGAAGCCGCCCCGGAGGACGACATCGTCCGCTGTGAGGAGTGCGGAAGGATCCTGGTGCGCGGGGCCGGATCGTGACCCCGGACGCCACCACCCCCTCACCTGACACCCCCATAGCTCTCCCAGGAGCGCGCTCGCCGCTGTTTCGGGTCCAGGGAGTGGAGCTCCTTAGCCCCCTCACCCTCGTATTTGTGCGCCACGGGGTGACGGACATGACGATCACGCAACAGCTGTCCGGATCGGGGGTTCCGGGTCCCGCATTGAACGCCGCGGGTCGCGTGCAGGCGGCCAAGGCCGCCGACGCCATCCACGCCATCGGCCGCCGCTCGTGGCCCTCGGCGGCCACGGCGAGCCGCGTGATCGCATCGCCGATGGTGCGCACTCAACAGACGGCCGCGGCCATCGGCCGGCGGTTGGGCGTGCATCCCGAGTCGGAGGACCGGCTTCGTGAGATTCACTTTGGACAATGGGAGGGCCGCACCGGCGAGGAGATCGCAGCGGACGACCCTCAGATCATGCACCGGTGGCGATTCGGTGAGATTGCCGCCGAGGGCGGAGAGTCGTTCGCCAACGTGGGCGAAAGGCTCGACGGTTTGCTGGTCGATCTCGCGGCGCAGCACGCTCAGTTGGCGAGTTCCGGCAACGACGAGCACCGCACGTGGGTTGCCGTATCCCATGCGGTCGCCATCAAGTGCGCCGTAGGGCTATCGATGGGCATGCCAGCCAACCGGTGGGGTGCCATCTGGCCGGTTCCCGCATCGCTCACGATGCTCCAGCTCAGGATCTCGACGACGGGTCAGATCGTAGAAAGGCACCTCATGTCCGTGGGATCGCCCACTGACTAGGGCTGGCCGCAAGGGAGCGCACCGATGTCGGATGCATGGCGGGAACCGGTGGCCGCCTTCCTCCACGCGGTGCTCGCCATCGCCAGCCTCGCGCGGAATGAGGGCGTCCTGCTACGGCTCGCCGGCTCGGGGACCCTGGAGTGGCCGCAGTCGTATCAGGAGACGTGGCTCCGTCGGCCCCTGGAATGGGTAGACGGCAAGCAGATCCTTGTGGTCGAGCACCCCACGATGGGAGTGCTGTCCCGAGCCGAACCGCGGGTCACTCTCCAGGGAGCCACCCACGATTTGCCAAACCTGCCGCTGTATCGGGCGACCATCGCCAAGTTTGCCCAGACGGTCAACGAGGTGACGGCCGAGCGCGGGATGGTGCTGCAGACGGAACGAGTGCGCTAGCCCGCAACCACCAAGGTGAGTACGTCGGGCCCCTTGGCGCGCGCCTCGAGCGCCACGTCGACCAATGAGACCCCGATGAGACCTGCAGCGGCGTCGGCGACATCCCGTGGCGACTGAGGGGCGGTCTCGAAACGCATCAGGTGTCCCGTGAGCAGCCCGCGCGTGTGCTTGGCCATGTGACTCACCACGCTCCGCTTGCCATCCAGTTCGCGAAGCACCTTGACCGCGACCCACGGGGTGTCCCGCGGCGTCCACGCGGCGGCGTAGGAACTTGACCGGCAGTCGACAACGACGGTGCCATCGGCCGCAGCAGTGAGGGGCCCGTCGAGGTGATTCCTCCAGAACGCGCCCAGCGGCCCGATGCGGCCCAGCGTGGTCGCCATGGAAAGCCGGTAGGCCGGGATGAGGTCGGCGGGGGAGACCGCGCCCCACAGGGCGGAGATGACGCGCACGCGCTCGTGTGCGCGACGCATCGTCGCGTCGTCCCACGCGGCCATGCCCGCCGCGTCGTACAGCACGCCCGTGTACACGGAGGCCGACGGGCCCGTGGGTTCGGTCCACAGCCGGGTGTTGCGGGCGACGTCCTTTGCGAGCGAGGGGCCCACGCCCAGGGCGGTGAGGGCGTTGCGTTGGCCGCTCACCGTGGCGAGGGCATCGCCCACTCGTCGGCGCGCATCGGCGAGCATGGGATGGCTGAGAGCCGCCAGGTCGACCGGGTCTCCCGACGTCGCCGGGGTCTTACCCTCCGAGGGCGGCAGGAGCACAAGCACGGCTACACCCTATGCGGGCCCGCCGTCGCGATGATGCGCGCAAGGCCCCACTCGAACTGTTCGTCGGAAGACACGGTGCCGAGGTGCGCCGCCGCGGGTCCAGTCAGGAGGGGGTAGGCGCGGGGGTCGAGGGCCGCCAGCAGGTCATGCCACTGCTGTGCGTAGGCCGCCGGACTCTGCGCGTGGGTGCGCGGTACCTCCCACTGGACCTCGCCGATGGTGAAGCACAGCGATGAGTAGAAGAGGCGAACGGCGTCTTCGGTCCCGAGTCCGCCGGCGCGCATCGCCCCCAACAGGGTCTCGAGGTGGTCGAACACGGCAGGGATGGTGACGCGGCCATTGGCGAGCAGGCCCGCCAGCGACGGGTGAGCCAGTGCCGCCTTGCGGAAGCGCCGAAAATACTCGCTCACCTGATGCCTCCAGTCGTCGCCCGAGTCGGGCACCGTGAGGTCCGCGAAGAGTGCACTGGCCATCTGATCGACGAGTTCCTGCTTGCTCGCCACATAGCCGTAGAGCGTCATGGTCCCGACGCCCAGCCGGCGGGCGAGCCGGGGCATCGTCAGTTCGGTCAACCCCTGCTCGTCGGCGTGCCGGATCGCCTCGTTGACCACCGTGTCGATGGTCAGCCGCCGTGGTCGGCCCGCTCGTCGTGCGGTGGACGGGGGTCCGGGCTCCGCGCCCGCGTCGGCGTTGGTAGGCATCATGCTCCTTCTCTTGACAGTAGTTTCAGTATGACATACGGTAATTCGAAATCGAGCGTCAGACACGCCAGAACCGCCGCTCGAGGGGAACGGTGCAATCCCGCACCGTCACATAAGGAGGACGCAACCATGGCTGATCCAACGGACCTGATCCACGATGTTCGGGTTATCTCCACCGGGAGTGTGGACATCCATCCGGAACATGCATACGGGAGCAACACACCGATGTACTGGTGGATCTTGACCTCGCGTCGGTGGCTGAATCGACGTCCCATCAACGTCTTCGTCGTTGAGCACCGCGACGGATTGGTGCTCTTTGACACTGGACAGGACCGCGCCAGCGTGACCGATCCCGGGTACTTCCCTGGCGGCCCCCTTCGCCTGCTCTATCGGCGGCTGGCGCGGTTCGACATCCCGGCCGGCCAGACCTTGCCCGCGGGCCTGTGGCGCCTGGGTTACGCCAGCGAGGACGTCGTCGCGGTCGTCCTGTCTCATCTGCATCAGGACCACATCGGCGGGCTGGCGCACCTCCAGGGCCCCAGGATCGTCACATCAACCGCGGAGCATCGCCAGCTGACAAATCCGCTGGCGGAGACCCAAGGCGTGCTCCGCTCACACATCGACCTCCCCGGTCTGAGATGGGAGCCCACCGAGTTCGGGCCCCTGGGCGACCCGGATCTTGCCCCGTTCACCCACGGCTCAGACCTGATGGGCGACGGAAGTCTCATCCTTCTCCCGACGCCCGGTCACACGCCGGGATCCCTTTCCATGTTGGTGCGGCGCCCCGGTCTCGATCCGTTGCTGATGGTCGGGGACCTCACGTACGACGCCGACGCGCTGGAGTCCGCCGGTCGGCTGCCGGGCGTGGGCTCTACCCGTCTGCTCAGGCAGAGCGCCGATATGGTCCTGGAGCTGAAGCGTCGGCACCCCGGTCTGCGAATCCTCGCCGCCCATGACCCCGCGGCCGCGACGTCTCTTGAGGGCGCTCACCGAACGCCAGCCGGGAATCGATCCCGCCACCACTCGTCGAAAGGATGATTCCATGATCACGTTTACCAACACGCTCATCATCGACCGCCCTGTCAGTGAGGTCTACCAGTATCTGTCCGACCTTGAGCACATACCCGAATGGAACTGGGCGGTCGAAACGACGACGAAGACCAGCCCCGGCCCGGTCCGTGTGGGGGCCACTTACCGCCAGACGCGCGCGATCCCGCGGCCGGCCGTGGAGATGCTCACGGTCACGGCTCTGGACGAGCCGCGCCGGATAGAGGTGCGCGGAACGCTTGCGGGGCTTCCCGCCCGCCTCGACTACGCATTGGCCGAAGATTCCGGGGCGACCCGGCTGGTTAATGCCGTCGAGTTGGAGACCCCAGGCACGCCGCGACTGTTCGCGCCGCTACTTGGAGATCGAATCAAGAAGTCGGTGGCGCAGAACCTGCGCGCGCTGAAGGAGACGATTGAGCGGGCACACTCCAGAGCGGTCTAGGTTCGCCAAGTCTCCCGACATAGACGGAGTCTTGTCTTCGGAGTGCAGGCAGGAGCAGGACTCGTGGTTACGTCCTATGCTTGAGCCGCGGATGAGT
>DGBM01000050.1 GCA_002384765.1 Demequinaceae bacterium UBA4004 | reverse complement strand
TGGCTCAACGAGTCGTTCGCCGAATTTGTGGGCACATGGGCCACCGAGCAGGTCACGCCTTGGAAGGATGCGTGGGTGACGTTCGGCGCGAGCCGCAAGTCCAACGCCTACGTGCAGGACCAGCTGCCTACGACCCACGCGATCGTCACCGAGATTCCCGATCTCGAGGCGACCGTCAGCGCGTTCGACATGATCACCTACGCCAAGGGCGCCTCCGCACTCAAGCAACTGGCCGCACACGTGGGTGAAGACGCGTTCTTTGCCGGCGTGGCCGCCTACCTCAAGCGTCACGCCTTTGGCAATGCCACCTTGGCCGAGTTCCTGGCCGAGGTCGAGACGGCCGCCATGACGCCACTGGACGGCTGGGCTCGCGCCTGGCTCGAGACCCCGGGCGCCACCACCCTGCGCCCGGTCATCGAGACGGACGACGCTGGCGTCGTCACGTCCTTTGCGGTCGCCGAGGATGTGCCGGACGCCCACCCCGTGCACCGCCCGCACCGCGTCACCATCGCTGGCTACGCGCACGTGGGTGACAAGTTCGAGCGCGCGTGGAGCGTGGTCGCTTCGCTCGCCGGCGCGGTGACGGAGGTTCCCGACGTCATCGGCACACCGCGCCCCGACCTGCTACTGGTCAACGACGCCGACCGCACCTATGCCAAGGCTCACCTGGACGTCGTGTCCCTCGCCACCGTGGCTGCCCACGTGGGCGACTTGAGGCATCCGATGGCGCAGGCCTCGGTGCTCGACGCCCTGTGGCACATGTGCCGCGACGCCGCGTTGCCCGCGCGGCACTACATTGACGCCGTGCTGGCCGCGCTACCGGTCATCGCCAACTCCGAGGTCGCCGAGGCTCACGCGCGCACCATGGTGATCGCCCTGACTCGCTACGTACCCCCGGCCCAGGCGGCGGCGGCGACCGAGGCCGCCGCGGAAAGCCTGTGGGCGACGGCGGACGCGGCCGCGTCCGGAAGCGACCTCCAGTTGCAGGCGCTTAAGGCGTACGCCCGGCTGGCGACCACCCCTGCCCAGGCGGCACGCCTGGGCGCGTTGCTCGACGGTTCGGATACCTTGCCTGGGGTGGAGGTCGATACCGATCTTGCGTGGGACCTGCTCGCGGGGATGGCGGCGTGCGGCGTGGCTGGCGCCGCCGAGATCGAGCAGCGGCTAGCGCTCGACCCGGGCGCGATCGGGCGGCGTCGCGCCGCCGGTACCAGAGCCGTCATCGCGACGCCGGAGGCCAAGCGTGCCGCATGGGATGCCCTCGCACACCCAGCCGACGAGCCCGCGCCCAACGCCGTGCAATACGAGACTGCCCTGGGTCTTTCCCGCGCGACGGACCCCGCATTGTTGGCGCCTCTGGCGCCGACGCTGCTGGCCGAGTTGCGCGACTACTACGAAGCCAACGAGGGATGGGTGGGTGCGCGCGTGGCCCGCTACGTGTTCCCCACCTGGGCGGTCGGCCGAATTCCCACCCTGGAATCGGACATCGAGCGGTGGTTGGCAAACAACTCGGACGCTCCCTCAGTCTTGGTCAAGATCGTGGTTGAGGGCCTTGATGAGGTGCAGCGAGCGCTGGCTGCACAGGCCGCGAGCGCGTAAGACTCGGGAGTCGGCGGGTCGCTCGGCCCTCTAGGCTCGCGCCGCGCGAATGGCCCCCACGAGCCGCCGCATGCGCGGGTGGTCGAACAGATCGTCAAGCAACACGGGCACTCCGTTGCGATCCGTGAGCGGAATCCTCCAGTTGGGGTACTCCTCGAAGGTGCCGGGCACGTTTTGCGCACGCAGATCCCCCACGGCGTCGGTGATGGCAACGCCCGTGAGAATGGCGGGCGAGGCGAGCACCATCCGATGCACCCCCACGATGAGGTCCTCTTCTTCGTAGTCCTCGATCACCCAGTCGCGCTCTCGCAACAGCGCGACAAGCTTTCGCAACTCCTCGGCCGCCTGCGCCGCGGCAGACGCTGGGTCGTCTATGAGGCCCAGTTCCGCACGCAGATCCACCTGAGTGCCCGCGAACATCATGGCGGTGGTGGGAAGGTCATGAGTGGTGACGGTGGCCAGAGCATCGGCCCGGTAGTGCTCGGGAGGTGTGAACCCTCCGTCGTGCGTGCGCTCGAACCACAGCACCGACGTGCCGAGCACTCCGCGCGAACTGAGATAGTCGCGCACCCACGGCTCCACGGTGCCAAGATCCTCGCCGATGACGATCGCGCCCGCACGGTGCGCTTCCAAGATGAGAATCCCGATGAGCGCCTCGTGATCAAACTGCACGTAGGATCCATCGCCAGCTCCGTGGCCCAACGGGATCCACCACTGGCGAAAGAGCCCCAAGATGTGATCGACGCGCACGGCACCCGAATGTCTGACGGCCGCTCGGACCACATCGCGGAATGGCACGTACGCGGCGGCCTCGAGCGCCCGTGGTTGCCACGGCGGCTGCGACCAGTCCTGCCCTTGAGGGCTGAAGCCGTCCGGCGGCGCTCCCACACTCATGCCCTTGGCGAGCACGCGGTGAAGGCTCCACGCGTCGGCCCCTGACGGGTGCACGCCCACCGCCAAGTCGGTGATGACGCCGATGCTCATGCCGGCGTTGCGAGCCGTCGATTGCGCGTGCGCGGCCTGTTCGTCAGCGATCCACTGCATCCACGCGTGGAACAGCACCCGGTCCGAGTGCCGGTCCCGCCACGCGGCAACGGCGGCGGACGACGCCGTCGCGAGTTCGTCGGGCCAGGGTTTGCCCTGGTATTCCTCGGAGATCGCCGCCCAGGTGGCGTAATCCTCAAGGACCTTGCCCTCGCGCACGCAAAACGCCCCGAACTGCGCCTCCCTGCCGGGGGAACGTGGCGCCTCAAAGATGTGCTCGAGCGCCTCCACCTTGGCGCTCCACACGTCGTCGCGATCCAGTAGCTCGTCGGTGCCGTTGTTGCGGCTGGGGCGCTCCGACTCCCACTCGATGACCGCGCGCTGCTGAGACGGCACATACGCCACTTCAGGAATGTCCTCGACGCGGATGTACATGGGGGCGATGAACCGCCGGGAGGAGGGCAGATACGGCGAGGGGCTGAGCGGCGACACGGCCTCGTTGGCGTGCAGCGGGTTGATGAGCACAAAGTCTGCTCCGGCGCGGATCTTGGCCAGGGAACACAGGTCGGCGAGGTCGCCGAGGTCGCCGATGCCCCAGGAGCGCCTGGACCTGAGCGAATACAGCTGGGTCATGAGGCCCCACGGACGGCGGGCGGCCAACGCGGGAGGCACCTCGAGGCGTTCGGGCGTCACCACCACGTAGCCGCGGCCGCGGCGCCCCGGGAACACCGCCTCGACCACATGCCACCCGAGCGGCAGATCGTCGGGGATCCGAAACGTCGCCCGACCTACCGCGACGGAGCCGACGCCGTGCGGCTCCACCACCTTGTCGACCTGTTCGAGCGGTCGCTCGATGCCGTCCTCGGTGCGCAGCAGCGCCGTCACGGTCGCGCCGTGCGGCAGGTGCACCGGAATCTCGCGCGACTGGCCCTCCCGAAGCACCGTGACCGGCGGCACGATGCGCGTCCACACGTAGTCCTTGAGCTGCTCAAGCGACGTGCGGCAGGCGTCGTCGTCACGGGCGTCGATGCCCATCGCGGCCAGGATGGCCACCAGCGCGCCACGCGACGAGGTCTGGTGCGTTCCGTCGATCAGGTGGACGTCCGTAGCCACGCCGCACGCTCGGGCAAGGGTCGCCAACGCCGGTGATGGCCGCCCGTCGTGCACTTCGTCACTCACGGTCCTCATCCTGCCAGGTTTGGGAAGCATTGCGGGAGGCCTCGCCGGGGCCATTACTCTGGAACGATGCACGTCTTCAACAATGCGCTTATTTCGTCCACCTCGACCGCCGATACCACCTCGAGCGACGCGCCGCCGTGGAACGCGTGGATCGCTTCGGGATTGCCCGACGCTCCCGTGTGGGTGCAGGACTTGGTGGCCTCCGCCATTGGTGTGGGTTTCATCCTGCTGGGTGCCACGGTGGTGTGGATTCTCGGACGCGTCGCGGTCCGGGCGGTCACCCATAGCATCGAGACCGGGCTTCCGTTCCGCAGCAGGGCCCGTCAGGCGCTCGAACTCGCACGCGTGGAATTGGACCCCGTCGATCCTCAAGAGGTCGAGCTCGAGGCGCTGCGTCGACGTCAGCGCGCCGGCACCATTCGCACGGTGCTGAACTCGGCACTGGCCGTCGTTCTCATCGCCGTGACTGTCGTCATGATTCTGCAATTGGCGGGCCTTCCCGTGGCGCCTCTGCTCGCGTCAGCCGGGATCGTGGGCGTGGCATTCGGCTTCGGCGCCCAGTCGCTCGTCAAAGACCTGCTCGCGGGCCTGTTCATGCTGATCGAGGACCAGTACGGCGTCGGCGACGTCGTCGACCTCGGCGAGGCGTCCGGATTGGTGGAAGAGGTGGGCCTGCGCTCCACGCGTTTGCGCTCCTTGGACGGCACCGTCTGGTACGTCCCAAACGGAGAGATCCGCCGTGTAGGAAACATGACGAGGCTGTGGTCGCGGGTCTTCATTGAGGTGCGACTGAGTTACGACACCGATCTCGAGGTGGCGCGCCAAGCCATGCTGGATGCGGTGACCGCCGCTCGCGAGGCCGACGAGGACGTCGACCAGGCCATCCTGTCGGAGCCCGAGGTTCCCGGCATCGAGTCGTTTGACTACTACAGCGTCGCGATCCGCCTCATGATCCAGGTGGCACCCATCAAGCAGTGGGACATCATGCGCAAGGTGCGCCTCGAGATGCGGCGCATCTTCGACGAGCGCGGAATCCGCATGGCCGTTCCGGACCAGACGCTGCTCGTGGACCGTGACACCACGACCCCACCCAAGCGCGTACCCAAGCGCCCCGCCAAGCGTGCGGCAGCGTCGGAAGACGAGACGTGAGTTCGCCCACCCCCGACGGCGCAGAGCCGACACCCGGCATGAGCGTCGGTGCCGGTCCCGTCCAGCATCCGGGCCAAACCTTCTTCGACGCGGTGGGCGGACACGAGACATTCGTGCGCATCGTGCGACGCTTCTACGAGGGCGTGCGCACCGATGAAGTCCTGTCGCCCATGTACCCGGCACACGACATGGACGGTGCCGCCGAGCGACTCACCCTGTTCCTTGAGCAGTATTGGGGAGGGCCGACCACCTACTCGGACCAACGCGGCCACCCCCGCCTGAGAATGCGCCACCAGCCGTTCCACGTGAACCCCGAGGCGCGAGACCACTGGATGACTCACATGCGGGTCGCGGTGGAAGAGGCGGGGCTGGCGCCACTGCACCAAGCCACCCTGCTCGACTATCTTGAGCGCGCCGCTCACTCGATGATCAACACGTTCGAGGACACCGCACGCCCCAGTCCGCCGCTCCCCGCCCCGGCTCGAACGATCCGCGCACAAAACCCGCGACCAGGTCGCCATGAGCACGGCACCTGACATCAACGTGATCCCCAGTGCCTCATCCCCTGCGCTCTCATAGCCCGAGCCCCCAGGCAGCACCACCACCAGCGCAATCGCGACGCCAATCGCCGTGTGGACCGTGACACTCACCACCCTTCCGCGGCAGCCGACAAGGTGGTCCACCCACCAGTAGATCAGCCCCGCGAAACCGAAGCTGGCGGCGAGCATCGCCGCCGTCCCCACGATCGCCACGAGGCCTTCCCCACCATCGTCGACGCCGTAGAAGAACATCGCGTCGCTGAACACCGCGATGACTCCCAGGACGGCCAGGGTTGCGCCCACAATGACCGCACGTAGCGCCGTCACGCCGCGCTTGCGGCGCCAACCTGCGACGCCCGTCACGTGCCCGTTAGCTTCTCCCATGAGCGCTCTCGCGGTTGCCCTACAGCAACGATACGTGCGTCCTCGTCACCGCGCGCGGCGCGGCTAGGCTCGCGGTGTGGCTACTGCACCGCGCTTGGCACGCTCACCCACCGCGTCACCACACCACAGCATCACAGAGCCAAAGCAAAGGAGACAGCATGGAGCATGTGGACGACACCTGGGGGGACGCTGCGGTGGCTGCAGGGCTGGGCTCACTGGATCTGCGCCGATTGGGCGACACCACCTTTGAGGGCGACTCGTTGCCGATGCCGGGAGGGCGCGTGTTTGGCGGCCAGGCGCTTGCTCAAGCCGTGCTCGCGGCGGGCCACACCGTGGACGAGTCCCGCGTGGCGCACTCCATGCACGGGTACTTCCTGCGGCCGGGCGACGCGAGTCGCCCCATCCGCTTTGAGGTCGAGGAACTGCGAGACGGGAGGTCATTCTCTGCGCGCCGGACCCACGCCTTCCAAGACGAGAAGCCGATCCTGTCGATGATCGCGTCCTTCCAGGAGACTCAAGATGGCCCGGAACACTCCGTGCGTATGCCGGAGGTGCCGCCGCCGGATGCGCTGGCGTCCGTCATCGATGTATTCAGCCCCTTCGCCGGGCACCCCACCGCGGACTTCTGGCTCAACTCGGCGCCCTTCGACGTCCGGCACGTTGAGGGTTCGATCTTCATGGAGCCCGACAAGGCGCCCAAGCAGTACCAGACCGCATGGATGCGCGTGCGCCGCGCCCTCGACGTGAGCGACCTGATGCACCGTGCGCTGCTCGCCTTCGGCTCCGACCAGGTGATCCTTGAGCCAGCCCTGCGACGCCACGGAGCCTCATGGACGACACCTGGGATGGCGTTCGCGAGCCTGGACCACGCCTTGTGGTGGCACCGCCCCGCCCGCGCCGACGAATGGCTCCTGTTTGTGCAGGACGCGCCGACCGCGCAAAGCGGCAGAGGAATGTGCGGTTCCTGGGTGTTCAGCGAAGACGGAAGGCTGGTCGCATCCGTCGCTCAAGAGGGCATGCTACGCATGCCGGAAGGCCACTGACTGGCACTTCTACCAGGCATATTTGGTTCTGCCGTCGCATGACGCTACCTTGGTAGGGCCACCCTGTTGATGCGCACCGCGTTTCCGAGGTGGCGAAGACAAGCCCAGGTCGCTGTGCGTCGCCTTGTTGCGATTGCGTTGAAACCTGGCCACGCATGCCCCGCCATCGGGGCTGCGGGTCCGTGACTGCCGTCCGACGGCTGCGAGTCCCTCGTGGTCAGGAGCGACCGCAACCGGAGTGCCCCCGGGCTGCTCACCTGAGGATCACGTGACTGACACCATTGCGTTGAAGGCCCACAGCCTGTACAAAGTCTTCGGCAAACACCCCGAGTCGGCCGTGCAGAAATTGCAGGCGGGCGACTCCCGAGACTCGCTCGGCAGCGGCACGACCGCTGCCGTGATCGACGCCTCGTTTGAGGTGGCACGCGGCGAGATCTTTGTGGTGATGGGACTTTCCGGATCCGGAAAGTCCACCCTGATCCGCATGCTCAACGGCCTTCACGAGGTGACCGCCGGAACCGTCGAAGTCGCCGGCGAGAGCGTCACCGGCACCTCGGCAAAGCTACTGCGCAATCTCCGTCGCAAGCGCATGTCGATGGTCTTCCAGCACTTCGCACTGCTCCCGCACCGCACCGTGCTCGACAACGTCGCGTACGGCCTGGAGATTCAGGGCGTACCCCGTGATCAACGCGAGGCGAAGGCCCGCGAGGTGACCCAGGTGGTCGGATTGGGCGGCTGGGAAGACAAGCACCCGAGCGAACTTTCCGGCGGCATGCAGCAGCGCGTAGGCTTGGCCCGTGCACTCGCGGCCGACACCGAGGTGCTGCTCATGGACGAGGCGTTCTCCGCGCTCGACCCCCTCATCCGCCGCGAGATGCAAGAGCAGCTGCTCGAACTGCAGTCCACGCTCGGCAAGACGATCATCTTCATCACCCACGATCTCAACGAGGCGATGTTCCTCGGTGACCGGATCGCCGTGATGCGTGACGGGCGCATTGTCCAGATCGGAACTCCCGAGGAGATCCTCACCAACCCTGCGAACGACTACGTCGAACAGTTTGTGCAGGATGTGGACCGCACCCGCGTGCTTACGGCCGAGTCGGTGATGCGCAAGCCGCGCGCCGTGGTCCACCTGAATGAAGGCCCGCACGGCGCGCTCAAGGCCATGCGCGACGAGCAGTTGAGCGGCGTGTACGTGGTGAACCGCGACCGCACACTCGTGGGCTGGGTCACTGACCGCGATTGCCTCGATCTGGTGCGCAAGGGCGAAAAGGGGCTCAAGAGCATCGTGCGCGCCGACCATGGCGCCGTTCCGAATGACACCGCGCTCTCTGAACTGTTCATCCCGTCGCTGGAATACGCGCTGCCGCTGGGAGTCGTGGACGGCAAGAGCCGCCTCATTGGCGTCATTCCGCGAGTCACGTTGCTGGCCACCCTCGGAGGTGAACCGGAGGCGGCCGCGCAAGCGAGCCCCGACCTGGACCCCATACCGACCGACGTGGTTGATGAGGCCCTGAATGCCGCCGTCAACTCGGGTTCCCTCAAGATCGGGGAGGTCAACTGATGGACTTCCGCATTCACTTTGGAGAATGGATCGAGTCCGGTCTGAACTGGGTGTCCACCAATCTTGACTGGTTCTTCACCTTGATGAGAAGCGTCTACCTCGGCATGTACGACTCGGTGAACTGGGTGTTCAATACTCCGCCGGTGGCAGCCGTGATCATTGTGGTCGCCATCGCAGCACTGCTGGCACGCGGGTGGAAGTTTGGACTTGGCACCGCAGCCGGGCTGTTGTTCATCCTCGGCGTCGACCAGTGGGAGAACGCCATGGACTCGCTGTCCCTCGTGCTGGTATCCGCGTTCCTCGCCATCATCATCTCGATCCCGATCGGCATCTGGGCGGCCCGCAACGCGGTGGTGTCGGCCATCGTCAAGCCGATCATGGACTTTCTCCAGACGATGCCCGCGCTGGTGTACCTGATTCCCGCCATCGCGCTGTTCCGCATTGGCGTGGCGCCCGGCATCTTCGCGACCGTCCTGTTCGCTCTGGCTCCCGGGGTCCGACTCACCGAATTGGGTATCCGCGGCGTGGACCACGAAGTGGTCGAGGCCGGACATGCATTCGGTGCGAGCCCGGGCCGCATCTTGCGCCAGATCCAGTTGCCCCTCGCGATGCCTTCGATCATGGCCGGCATCAACCAGATCATCATGCTGTCGCTGTCCATGGTCGTGATCGCTGGCTTCGTCGGCGCAGGCGGCCTTGGTGGCGAAGTGACCAAGGCACTGTCCGCCCTTGACAAGCCGCTCGGCTTCGATGCCGGGATGGCCGTGGTGATCCTCGCGATCATCCTGGACCGCTTCACCGGCGCGTTTGGCAACAAACGTGCGAAGTCGCTCATGAGTGGACTGGCCGACCGCCTTCCAAGCGGCGGGAGCGACGACGACGCTCGCGACACCACGGACGGCGAAGACATGGACCAGATGGTGGACGAGAACCGCGCCACCAGGGCCGCTCCGTAACCCCCAACCCCATAGACCTCGCGGCGACCACACACGGGTGGCCGCGCGCATCGGCCAGGAAGTTCTTTGGCACCCGATGCTCAAGACGCGGAGAAACTCTCCCCGTCAAGAAAGGAAACACATATGAAGATGCGCTCTACCGCGCTCCTCGCCACGGCCGCTGCCGCAAGCCTTGTGCTTGCCGGTTGCTCGTCGTCGCCCGAGGCCGACCCGACCACGTCCGCTACTGGCGGCGGGGACGCTCCCGCTGCGGGCGGCGACATCACGATGGCTGTGTTCAACGGCTGGGACGAGTCGCTTGCCACGTCGCTGCTGTGGCAGAACATTCTCGACAGCAAGGGTTACAACGTCACGCTCGAGTATGCAGACCCCGCCCCCGTGTTCCAGGCAGTCGCCGATGGCGACTACGACCTGGTGACCGATGTGTGGTCGCCCACCACGCACGCCTCCTACCTCGAAGAGTACGGCGACAACATCACCAAGGTCGGCGCCTGGTTTGACAACGCCGCACTGACGGTCGTCGTGAACGCCGACGCCCCGGTTGACTCGCTCGCCGACCTGGCCGATAACGCGGACGCCTTTGGCAACCGTATCGTCGGCATCGAGCCCGGCGCCGGTCTGACCGCCGCAATGCAGGACAGCGTCATTCCGACCTATGGTCTGGGCGACATGGACTTCATCACGTCGTCGACCCCGGCCATGCTGGCGGAACTGGACACCGCGATGGCGAACGGCGAGAACATTGCCGTCACGCTGTGGGAGCCCCACTGGGTCTACGGCGCCTATGACGTCAAGAACCTCGAGGACCCCGAGAGCACCCTTGGCGTCGCCGAGCAGCTGGTCACCTATTCGCGCACCGGCTTTGGCGATGACTTCCCCGAGGTCAACACCTGGCTGGCGAACTTCAAGATGGACGGCGCACTGCTGGCCGACTTGGAGAACAAGCTCCGGGCCGCCGACAGCGAGTCCGCGTACGAGGGCATCGTCAACGACTGGGTCGCCGCCAACCAGGAGTGGGTGGACTCGCTCACCGCGTAGTCTCTCCCTCCCCATACGGCACAGCGCCTGTGAAGAACGCAGCGCCGGTCACCTTCGGGTGGCCGGCGCTGTTTCGTTGATAAGCGCTGAATCGGCGACAAGCGCTGAGTCGTCCGTGGCCGCCGAGTAGCTTGTGGGCGTTGAGTCCTCCGTGAGGCACGGCGCGCACTGCTAGTGTGGCGGCGAAATCGCGAGGGAGTGACATGTCTGCACCCAACGAGGAGTCCACCGGTGCGCCGCGCGAGCAGTTCTCCGGGCAGACGGGCTTCATCCTGTCCGCAATCGGCTCGGCCGTGGGCCTGGGCAACATCTGGCGCTTTCCGTACGTCGCCTACGAGAACGGCGGCGGGGCCTTCCTGATCCCCTACATCGTCGCGCTGCTGACGGCCGGCATCCCGTTCCTGTTCCTCGACTACGCGATCGNNCGGCGGCGGCGCCTTCCTGATCCCCTATCTCGTGGCGCTTGTCACCGCAGGAATTCCGATCCTCTTTCTGGACTACGCGATCGGCCACCGGTTTCGCGGTTCCGCCCCCACTGCGTTGCGTCGCCTGGGAGGGCGTTGGGGCCGCTGGACCGAGTCACTCGGCTGGTTCCAGGTCTCCATCTCCTTTGTGATTGCCCTGTACTACACGGCCATCATCGGATGGGCGCTCAGCTACTTCGTCTTCTCCTTCGACCTGCGCTGGGGTGACGACCCCGCTGGCTTCCTCCTGAGCGACTACCTCGAGGCGTCCAACGAGGTGGCGCTCACCAGTGACATCGTCGCTTCCGTTGCCGTTCCCCTCGCACTGGTGTGGATTGCCGCGATCGTGGTGCTCACGCTCGGAGTCAGCCGTGGGCTGGAACGGGTCAACATCATCGTGATGCCGCTACTCGCCGTGACGTTCGGCGCCGTGGTGGTGCGTGCGCTGTTCCTCGACGGCGCTGCCGAGGGCCTCAACGCCTTCTTCACCCCCGACTGGGGCGCGCTGTCGGACCCCAACGTGTGGATCGCCGCGTACGGCCAGATCTTCTTCTCGCTGTCGATCGCGTTTGGCATCATGATTACGTACGCCTCCTACCGTCGCCGCCGTTCCAACCTCACCGGCCCTGGCCTGGTGGTGGCGTTGGCCAACTCTTCGTTCGAACTGCTGGCTGGCGTCGGCGTGTTCGCGACTCTCGGCTTCTTTGCCTTCCAACAGAGAATCCCGGTGGCTGAACTCGAGACCATCTCGGGCATCGGGCTTTCGTTCATCACGTTCCCCGCGATCCTGTCGCAGATGCCGGGCGGTGCCGCCGTTGGGGCCCTGTTCTTCGGCACTCTCACGCTGGCGGGCTTCACCTCGCTGCTGTCGATCCTGCAGGTGACGTCGGCCGCCGTGCAAGAGAAGTTTGGGCTCACGCCACGCTCGGGTGCGATGGCGATTGGAACTGTCTCGGCGCTGCTGTCATTCGCGCTCTTTTCCACGACGTCGGGCCTGTACGCGCTGGACACGGCGGACCATTGGACCAACAACATCGGAGTCGTCGCCTCGGCCGTGGTCATGTCGGTGCTCACCGTGTGGGTGCTGCGCCGCGGGCCAGAACTGTTGCGCCACCTCAACGCGGTGTCGACCGTGAAACTCGGTCGGGTGTGGCTTGCGCTGGTCGGCGTCGTGGTTCCGGCCGTGCTCGGGTACATGCTGGTGCGCGGCATCGTGACGGTGGCGACCGAAGGCTACGAAGGCTACCCCACCGGGTTCCTGCTGGTGATGGGCTGGGGCACGCTCATCGCGATGGGCGTGATCGCCGCAGTGGCGACGGCACTTCCGTGGCGCCGCAATGGGCACGACGTCCAGCCGTGGCCGCCCTACCCGACGGTCGCCGCAACGGAGGAGAACTGACATGACCGCCACCGCGATCACACTCTTCGTAGTGTCGGCCCTGCTGGTGTGGGGCGGACTCATCGTCGCCACGATTCACCTGATCCGGCACCCGGAGGTCGCCGCCTACCCCTCCGGGGGCGAGGACGACGACCGCCCCGAACATGCGGTCATCGTCCACGACACCTGATCGACCTTCGCGCCGAAGGCGCTCCGTGCTAGTCGCGCGTGAGCTTGCGGTACGTGACGCGGTGAGGACGTGCGGCGTCGGCGCCAAGGCGGGACACCTTGTTCTCCTCGTACGAGGCGAAGTTCCCCTCGAACCAATACCACGCCGCCGGGTCCTCATCGGTACCTTCGTACGCGAGAATGTGCGTGACGACGCGGTCGAGGAACCACCGGTCG
>DGBM01000217.1 GCA_002384765.1 Demequinaceae bacterium UBA4004 | reverse complement strand
CGCCCCGTCGACCTCGTACCTCACGCCGAGCAGCGTGTCGAGGAACGAGTCGAGCGGGTGCCGGTCGCCTCGACAGAGCCGGGCCATCGCGAGCAGTCCGTCGAGCTGGTCTGCGGTGAGGCCGAGGCAGGCGATGCCTTGCTCTCGGTCGGTGAGCACGGCCATGCCGGCCTCCCAGTGTGCGACGGAAGCGCGGGGGCGAGTCCGAGCCAAGCCCCCGCGCTGACTGCTCAGGCGTCCGCGCCGTATGCCTGGTCGCGCGCCTTGCGAAGCGTGCGGATCAGGCGGTTGAGTCCGGCACGGTCGAACGTGGCGAACATGCCCGTCCCGTGCGACCCCTGATGCGTGCTGATGTCGAGCGCATTGACGCCGATCTCTACGTGTCCGGTCTCGCGTGACCAGCCGACGATCGCGGCTCGCCGGAGGACTGGCCGATTTCGTCGAGCGTCTCCATCTCGCGGGTCCTCGCCGCCCCAACCTGGGGTTGCTTCGGAGCCGTCGTCCATGAGGACGTACTCGCGCTGGTCGCTGTAGGTGATTTCCTTGGGCATCACGCCCACCTCCTGAGAGGTTCGCCCATCACGGGCAGCCGCGCGCCTTGTTGCGCACGGGGGTCAGTGGGGATGTTTCGCCGGGGCTCGTCGCCGTGGGGTCTGCGCCGTCGTGTGTGCGACGGCCCCGGCTGGTCGGTGCCCGAGAATGCGAAACCGCCTGCGACCGGGGGATGATCGAGGCGGTTTCGGGGACGGCGAATAGACGCCGTTTGTGAACAGGGTAGCAGGTGAATCACACCGTTGGGATTATCCCGCTCTCTGCGTGTCGGCCAACCGTTCCCGCAGGTCGAGCACGTCGCCGAGCCGGTACCGCTTCGGCCCGATCGGGTCACCATCGGCGTCTGTCCGGCGCAGCGGCTCGAGCCACCCGAGCGACTCCCACTTGCGTATCCGGTCGTAGAGCCGATCCACGCTGGTCTCGGAGTCGAGCAGAGCCACGAGCGCCTCGGCGAGCGCCTTGGGTCGTGCCACCCAGCCGCGGGCCTCGTCGAGCACCGTGTCGAGGTGGTCGGCCGCGTGAGTCGTCGTTCCGCAGGAGCCGCACGTCACCCAGGTCAACCCCGGCACGACGTAGGTGGCGGCTCCGCAGTTGCCCTCCATCGACACCCGACGCGCACAGGCGCCGGCATACCAGCCTGGGATCGACACCTCAGTGAGTCCGCGCAAGACCGCCTCGTGCCGGTTGAGGTCATGGACGAACTGGCCACACCACTCAAGCGTGCCGATGCTGGACAGGTACTCCTCGAAGGCTGCGCAGAGCCACGCGACCACCGTGGGCGCGTCCTCGGTGATGGCTTCGGGCAGGTCGCCGGTCAGTGTCGCATCAGCTCGCGTGAGTGGCTTCGGACGGCGCCCGAGCCTGTCGTCAACCAGCGCCCGAGCCCACGTCGTGAGTGCGGTCATCGTCTCGTCCAGCCTGTCGCTGATCCGGTCGCCAGTCCCTCCTTCTCGCCGCTCACCGTCGTACAGCACGCGCGAGCCGGGGACTGGTCGGGATGTGCCCGAGCGGCCTGGTCGCCACCGGGCGAGGTTGCGGAAGTAGATCGGCAGGAACTCGAGGTCAGCCGTCACCTTCCGCTGGCACAGCCCACACAGGGCGAGGCCGTTGCTGGTCGTCGCGTAGCACGACAGGCAGGTCATGGTCGTCTCGCTCATCCCTCGCCCCTCTCCGCGCCCCGCGACACGTCCGACGTCCCAGCACCCTCACCCGACCCCGTTCGCCCGTCAGAGGGCGGATTCTGTGCCGTGGCGAGGGCTTCGCGGAGGCGTCGGTCCCTGCGGTCGATGAACTCCGCGACGCCTTGGTAGCCGTAGGGACCGCACCACGTCGCCATGTCGTCGAGTTCCGCCTCCACCCGAGCCCGCACCTCAGCCGCGCCGATGCCGTAGCCCAACTGCCACAGCGGCTCGGCGGCGTATGCCTCGGCCACAATCCCCGCCACAACCCCGCCCGGCGCGAGGAGCGCGTCGGCGGTCGCATATCGGCTCACCCTGCAGCCATTGGAGTGTCCGCTGCGTGTCGCCGGGTAACAACGGGGCGTGCAGGGCAAAGCCTCAGCCACCCGCTCGCGCCACTCGTCTCGCAGGTTCATCACCACTCCCACCCTTCGGTCTCGTCGTCGGTCATCGCGTCTCCTCGGTGGTCTCAGCGGGCGGAATGGGGCGGGTCTGGAACGGCAACATCTGGGCGTCGGACCGCAGGTAGAGCGGATGGCGGGGAGCGCCGTCCTTGGTCAGGCCGAGGGCTTGGACGTACTCGCTGCCCTTCCACGACATGACCTGTGCGACCCGATCAGCCTTGGCGTTCGCGCCCCACGCGGCGATGACGGTCTGGTACTTCGCCTGTCGCAGGAGTTCGCGGAGGAGGTCGTCGTTCCGCTCGCCGCCGGTCGGCTCGTCGGCTTTCCACAGGTCAGCGGGCTTGGTGGCCCGGTAGGCGTAGAGGTTGAACACGCGGATGCCGTCGTATCCGAGGGTCCGGGCGAAGCCCATGCAGCGACGGATGGTCGGGTCGTCCAGCTCGGCGTCAGCCGTGCTCGGGTTGAGCATGATGAACGCCAGCCGGAAGTCGCCGCGGCCCCACCAGCGGTGAAGCGCGTAGCGGTACCGACCGCACTCGCTGATGCTCGCGGCCTTGTGGACGAGTAGCCCATTCTCGGCGGTAGGTGTCTCACTCACTTGCTCTCCCCCTCGGGCTGGTC
>DGBM01000020.1 GCA_002384765.1 Demequinaceae bacterium UBA4004 | reverse complement strand
CGCTTCTTGCTCAGCGAGATCGCCGACTTGTAAGCGAGGTCGTGCGCGTCGCCGCGAGTCTGGTTCTGCGCCGTAGCGGTAGAACCGTCCACGTAGTGGCACAGAACGTCACCAGCGGGCGTGCGGACAGTCAGCCGCATAAGTGCCCGGTAGCAGACGTCGAACCGCCCAGCGCGCACCTCAGCGGTTTTCTTGTCGATGCTCGGCTCCTCGAAGATGCACTCGACGTTGAGCACGTCGAAGTCGAAGTTGCCGAACCCGAACACGCGGATCAGGTGGGCGGTGACGTCCTGCTGCGAGACGTGCGAGTGACCCTTAGCGTCTCGCAGGACGCGCTTGGGGTTGATCGGCTTGAGCAGCTGCTCGACCTGCTTATCGGTGAGGCTCACTGGTTCTGCTCCTTGGAAAGTTCGTGCTCATAGATGACTTGCTCTCGGTCGTCGCTGCGGTCCGGCTCGTGCAGAGTCCCCTCGGGATCGAAGTCCCTCTGTGCGACGTACGGGCCGCAGTGGTGGCAGTGATGGCTGTCGGTCATGACGCCCTCCGATGGTCAGCGGAGCGGTAGAACGGTCGCGCCAACTCCACGCGGTTAGCGCGGCGCATCGCTGCAATAAGATTCACCGGCGTCATGCCGACACGTTTCGCGATCCGATCCGGGTACTCGCCCGACTCGATCAGGAACTCGACATCCTGGATCAGAACGTCCATCTCGACGTCGATCGGCGCGAGCTCGACCTGACCCGATCGCAGGGCGCGGGACCGCTCGACTCTCGCTTTACTGGTGCATGACCGGGAGCAGTAGCGGGCGTCCCTTCGCGCCGGGGTGAACATGGCTTGGCAGACGCCGCACTCGATCGGGCGTGCCGCTTGGGCTGTGCGTTCACGGGCTCGGCGTTTTTTCGCGTCGTACGCGCACGCCGGGCTGCAGTGGATCGTTGCTGATCGTGCGGGAGTGAACGTGGCGCCGCAGTGGCAGGTGGTCATGACGTCGCCGCCGCGAGGACCACGGTTCGGGCGATAGTCGAGATGCCGGCGAGGGACACCGGGAGCCCCGTATCGAGGCGCACCCACGACCCGCCCACGGTCTTGCTGTAGCGGAACGCTCTACCTCTCGCGACAACGGTCCCGGCTGGCGCTGCCGCGTAGTCGTCTTTCGTGGCGAGGACGGCGCCCACTCTGTAGGTCATTTGAGGTCCATCCCTGCGCGGGTAGCGGCACGCTGCACGTCGAGGCCAGCGGATGACGGGGCAGCGAGACGACGGACCGTCGTGATGGAACTAATGAGCGTTGGCGCGTCGTCGGTGTAGGTGAGGAGCGTGTCGCCGACGTAGCGGCTACCGGAATCGACCGTGTAGATCGGGCCTGTCACGGTGAACGGCGCCGATCCTTCGCGGAAGAACAGTCCGCGGCGCGCGTTCACGGCGACGATCGTCCCGTCCGGTATCGCCTGGATCTCGGCGAGCAACGCCTCGCGGTCTACGGGGTGTATTGTGGGCATCGGAGTTGCCTTTCGTTGGTTGCCCGTTCCTGTGACAGCAGGAGCGGGCAGTTTTTATTTGGTGAAGAGCGAGACGGCGACAGCGACGGCGACGAACACAACGCCGAGGATCGCGCCGATGATTAGCAGCCACACGAGGGCCATTTCCCAGCGCGGCCCGTCACCCAGCGGCGCCACTTCGGCCCCGTCGTGGTCGTCGAGGTAGGAGCGGTAGATCGCGCCGTGCTGCGCAGCCGCTTCCCGCTGGATCTCCACGAGGCGTTCGGCCATGACGTTCAGCTCGGCGTCGGTGAGGCCGCGAGTGCGCGGCATTCTTGCCTGGCACATCGCGTCGTGGGCGGCTGCGGCGTCGGCGAGGCCGTCGCCGGTGACGCGGCCCCTCACGAAACACCGCCTGTAGCGGCGTGGATCAGCGCGAGGCCAGTAGAGACGCCGAGGCAGGTCCCGATGTAGGCAGCGACGAGGTGGCGCTTCAGCGCGGTCATGATGCGGCCTTAGCGGCCTTGGCGTTGTCGCGCTTCTTCTCGTATGCGGTGAGGGCTTGGTCGGTGATGATCCAGGCGCCGGTCTGTCCCGGTAGCTTCAGGGCGATGATCTCGCCGTCGTGCAGGAGTCCGTGGACGGTGCGTCGGGACACGCCGAGCCGCGCGGCTGCCTCTCCGATGGGGATGATTGTGGGTTCCATGTGGACTAAGTTACCCACCTGCGCAGGTTTGCGCAAGAGGGAAGCCGGAAGAAAGCGAAAAACGCTCCCCTCAAGTCTCGGAGACTTGAGGGGAGCGTTGTTTTAGGTCGTCTTCTTCTGCCGTTCACGCCATTCGCGCAATCTGCGCCTATTGCAGATGCGACAGGCCCAATACCGGTAGCCGTCTTTTCTGACGCGCACAGAGCCGTCACCCCGGCCGTGCTGGCCGCAAGAGTATGAGGGGCGGCCGTCCGGACGACTGCGCCCCCTTCCCACCCTGTCGCCGCGCTGCACATTTTCAAGGCTAGTAACAAGGTCCATGTGGTCGACGTTGATGCAGAGCCGATTGCGGCAAAGGTGGTCGATCACCAACTCACCCGGTATGTCGCCCTTGAATGCGAGCCACGAGACGCGATGCGACCCGGTGTAACGCCGACGGCCATCCACTACAACGCTAAACGAGCCGTAGCCGTAGCGGTCTCGCGGTCCTGTCCATTCGACACATCCGAGGATGGTCGGCTTCGACTTGGCGGCCAGCCGTTGGCGCACGACCGGGATGAGGCTTTCGGGTAAAATCCTAATGCGGGTAGCCTTCATGGCTAGCCCCTCCTTGGTTGAGTCAAGCGAGTGGGTCAGAGGCCGTCTGGTGTTCCATCACCTGGCGGCCTCGTTCTCTATTATATATGGACTCAGCGAACCCCGCCGAACAAAACAGCCCCCGCACCCACCAGTGAAGGTGGATACGGGGGCTGTC
>DGBM01000301.1 GCA_002384765.1 Demequinaceae bacterium UBA4004 | reverse complement strand
TCGCCGAACATGTCGCCCACGCCGAGCAGGGCGAGCAGGTTCTCGCGACCGTCGCGAGCCGTGCGAGCCAACTTCACCTTGCCACGCACCAGGACGTACATGGCGTGGCCGTCGTCTCCCTCACGGTAGATGGTCTCGCCGCGTCCCACTTCCTTGCGCACCATCGTGGCGATCAGCGAGCGGGCGTTCTCCGCGTCCATGCCGCCGAAGAGCGGTGCGGAACGCAGCAGCTGTTCTTCGCGCGGGCTCTCAGGCATGGCTCATCCTCGGCTGCACGGACGCACGGTGCGCCTCGCCCATTGCTTTCACCACGTCGCCCGTCACAGTCTCCAGGTTCTCACTGACTCGCGCTTCGTATGACTCAAGACGCGCTGTCAATGCATCGATGCGCTCGATGCTACCGGGAATCCGGTGAGGGCCGTCTGTCCAGATTGCCGCAGAGAGCTCTGCCGACGTCGGCGCGTCGGCGGCGAGGGCCTCCCATGCGGAGTCAAGATCCACGGCTCCGGTCTCCCCTGGTGGGGCTACCTGACCGATCAGCAGGTCTCGGCGCGCCTGAAGGAGCCGCAGCCACCATCGGATGCGAGCCAACTCCCGACGCATTTCGCGGCGCTGGTGGCGCAGTTGCGCAAGCGCAGCCTGGCTACTGAGTGCCACGAGCACCGCCCTTCGCGCAATCTTCCGGCGGAATGCCGGTCGAGAACTGTATCGGCGCGTGGCCGGGTCGCCTTGAGCCCCGTTTACAGTGGGTGCATGGCGACGCGCGGCACTCTCCCGGTGGCAATCGCCGGCCAGGACCCCGCCGTGGGCGTGGTGCGGCGCGCACGCCGTATCAATCGCACCCTCGCCGAGGTGTATCCGGATGCCCGGTGCGAACTCGATTTTGACGGCGCCTTCCAGTTGCTGGTGGCCACCGTCCTGTCCGCGCAGTGCACGGACGTGCGCGTGAATCAGGTCACGCCAGCCCTCTTCGCCCGCTTCCCCGATGCCGCGGCTATGGCGTCGGCGCCTCGCGCGGAACTGGAGGGACTCATCAGGTCGACCGGCTTCTTCCGCGCCAAGGCCACGTCGATTCTGGAGCTCTCCGGCGACCTGGTAAGGCTCCACGACGGCGACGTACCCGGCCGCCTCCAGGATCTGGTGACGTTGCGCGGCGTGGGACGCAAGACGGCCAACGTGGTGCTGGGCAACGCCTTCGGCGTTCCAGGTATCACGGTCGATACTCACATGGGTCGGCTGGCCCGCCGACTCGGCCTCACAGTCCACGACGATCCGGTGGCGGTCGAGCGCGATCTGATGGCGCTCATCGAGAGGCGCGAGTGGACCCTGTGGTCGCACCGCATCATCTTTCACGGGCGCAGAAGGTGCACCGCTCGAAAGCCGGACTGCGGCGGTTGCGAAATCTCCCGCTGGTGTCCGTCCGCGGGAACGCTCGGGTAGGTCGACGGGGCGCCGACGCTATTCGGCCTCGGTAGCGGTCATGCGGCCGCGCTTGTCGAGTTCACGCTCGAGCACTGCGGCGTCCGCGAGGCGGGAGTCCGGCACCGGTGTCGAGCGGCGCTCAAACACGGACCGATAGAAGCGGTCGCGCCACATCAGGATGACCGCACCAATGATGGCCGACAGCAGCGACGCCGACAGCACGGCCATCTTCACTTCGGAGACCCGATCGCCAGCGAACGCGAGGTCGCCGATCAGGAGCGACACGGTAAAGCCGATGCCGGCCAAAGCGGACATGCCCAGGACATCCCACCAGCTGAGGCCGCGATCCAAGGAGGCGCGCGTGAAGGTCGCCACCAGAAAGGTGAACAGCAAGATGCCCACCGGCTTGCCAATGACCAGTCCGGCGACGACGCCCCGGGCCACCGGGTCGGCCGCGGCCGCGGCAATCGCGGCCCCATCCACCGCAACTCCCGCCGCCAACAGCGCGAACACGGGTACCGCGAATCCCGCGGAGATCGGTCGCCACCAGTGCTCCCAATGTTCGGCCAGGCTGTGCCTCTCGTGCGGGCGAGCGATAGCCGGGACCGCCATGCCCAGAATCACTCCGGCGATGGTGGCGTGCACCCCCGACGCGTGCATCGTGGCCCACGCCACAAGTCCGACGGGCACCAGCACCCACGCCGTCGTGACCCCCTTGCGAATGAGGAACCAGAACAGGGCGATGGACGCCACCGACGCCCCCAGCCAGCCAAGCGCGAGGCTGTCGGTGAAGAACACCGCGATGATGACGATCGCCAGCAGGTCGTCCACCACGGCCAGGGTCAGCAGGAACGCGCGCAAGGCGTTGGGAAGCCACTTGCCTACCACGCTCAGGACGGCGATGGCGAAAGCGATGTCCGTGGCGACGGGTACCGCCCAGCCGGACAATGAACCCGCATCGCTGGTGGCGTTGATGAGCACATACAGGCCTGCCGGCACCAGCATTCCACCGATGGCGGCGATGATCGGCACGATGGCCGTGGCGGGCCTGCGCAGTTCCCCGGCGACGATTTCGCGCTTCAGTTCCAAACCGATCACAAAGAAGAAGATGGCGAGCAGGCCATCCTTGGCCCACGTCTCGAGGGCCAGGTCGAGGTGAAGCGCGTGGGGACCGATCACGGTGGTCTTGACGGTCTCGTAGCCGTCCGCCCACACCGAGTTGGCCCACACGAGGGCAACCACCGTGCCGATGAGCAGCAGGATTCCCCCGGCCCGCTCGGTGCGAAGTACGTCCGCGAGGGTCTGCTCCGTGGACGGCGTCAGGCGGCTGAACAGCCTGCGGGCACGGGCGCGGACCATCGGAACCTACTTTCGTTGTGGGACATCACCAACGATGGTGGGTCCTAGCCTACCGAGCATCTGAGGCCCGGTCACTGACCTCAACGCCCGGCGCGACGCTCCTGCTTCCCCGTCGGTGTCTACGCGTTCGCAGAGCTCGGCGAAGGATCCGCCGCATGTTTGATGGGGAGCGGGTCAAAGCGATAGCCCACGTTGCGCACGGTGCCGATGAGCTGTTCGTGTTCCGCGCCCAGTTTGGCGCGCAGGCGGCGGACGTGGACATCCACGGTGCGCGTGCCGCCGTAGTAGTCGAAGCCCCACACCTCCTGCAACAGCTGGTCGCGGGTGTAGACGCGTCCCGGGTGCTGCATCAGGTACTTGAGGAGTTCGAACTCCTTATAGGTGAGGTCGAGTGGTCTGCCCTTGAGCCGCGCGGTGTAGCCCCCCACATCCACCGTAAGATCGCCGGATTTGTACTCGGCCGCCTTTTCCAGGGGATCCGCGGACGATGCCCTGCCCAGCAGCAACCTCAATCGGGCCTCGACCTCGGCGGGGGAGGCGTCGGTGAGCACCACGTCGTCGGCGCCCCATTCGGCGGTGACGATCGACATTCCGCCCTCGCGCAACACAAGAAGCAGGGGCACCTGGACGCCCGTGACCTGGACAAGGCGGCAGTTGTTGCGCGCCTCGGACAGATCGGCGCGCGCGTCGATCACCAGGACGTCGGCGTCGAGGGCGTCCAGCATGGCCGAGGGCTCGGGGGCGACAACACGGGTCCGGTGGCTGAGCAGGGCCAGGGCAGGCAGGACCTCGGCGGCGCCGTCAGCAGACGGCGTCAGCACAAGCAGGTCGGCCATGGCTACCTCCGGTTGCGTTTACCTTACCGTTAGCACTCGTGCGAGACTTACGCGCGTGAACCCCTCGACGCGAGCCACGGCGACGTTCGCTGCCGCCACCGTCGTGGCGGTTGCGGGCTTCTATGGCACGCGTTTTCTGGCCTTGGGAGTGAGCGCGCTGATCGCGGTGGCCGCCTTCGGTTGGCCACGCCTCCTGCGCGTGTATCGGCGCAAGGTCGGCAGCGTCATCATCGCCGCCTCCGGTGCGATATCGGTGGTTGCGGTCGGATTGGGCCGTGGGGAACCCTACTTGCGCTATGCCGTCGCGGCCGCCGGCGCGGCAGTGCTCCTATCCCTCGCCGCCGAGGTCTTCTTCCCGTCCCCTCCCGGCCGAGCCGTCACCTCGGTGACCGGGATGATGTCGGGCGCCTTCGTCGCCGTCTCCGCAGGCGCATGGGTGGCTGCCAATCGCACCCCGGGAGCCGCCGACTTGGTGGTGGCGGGTGCGGCTGCCATCGCCGTGGCAGGGCTGGCCGCCGTCACCACCAAGCGGCCCACCGTGAACTCGATCATCGCGTTGATCTTCGGCACCGCCACTGGTGGCGTGCTGGGATACGTGTTCGACTCCATCAGTTGGGCCGGCGGGTCGCTGGTGGGTGTCGTCGGCGCCGCCTCCGTCGTGACGGTGACGGAACTCGCCACTCGCGAACCCGCGCCGCGCCACGTCTTAGCCGCGATCGCGTCGGGAATCACTCCCGTGCTGTCCTCGGGGGTGCTCGTGTACCTCAGTGGCAGACTGCTGGTGGGCTGAACATGGACGCCCTGATCAGGCTCGCCGCGGTGGTGGTGGTCTTGGCCGCCAGCGCGATGGCGTACCTGTGGTGGTCCAGGCGTCAAGGGCGCGTTCAGCACGTGCACGTTCCGGGCGCGCTGACACCCGACGACCTTGGCGCACCGCGCGGCCTGCGTGCCACGTTCGTGCAATTCTCTACGCCCATCTGCGCCAAGTGCCCGCCCACCCGCGCGCTGCTGCTGCGGGTGGCCCAGGAGTACACCCACGTCAGCCACATTGAGATCGACGCCTCTGAGCGGCTGGACCTCGCACGGCGCCTGGACATCATGCGAACCCCCACCACGTTGGTGTTGGATGCCAACGGCGTCGTGGTGTCGCGCATGAACGGCGCGCCCTCGGAGGCGCAGGTGCGTGAGGCCCTGGACGAATTGCCTCCCCCAGGCGAGTATTCGATCTAGTCTTCAGAGCCCGCCGCCGAGCGATCGGGGGCCGAATCGGAGGCGTCCCGATAGGATGGCGTCCCTACTAAGGAGGTCTCGTGTCCCCCAGTTCTGACATCCAGATTGATCCGCGCGGTTACCGCTTTGGGGCGCTGGTGACGTTCGTGATCGTGCTCGCCGCACTCGTGGTGGGCGCCAACGCCGTCGGCTTCGTCCTCATGGCCGTCCTGACCGCGATGTTTGTGCCCGGCGCCACCGTGGGCCCGCAGGCCACCGTGCAGTCGTGGCTGTTCCGCACTCTGGTGCGTCCGCGCATCGGCGCCCCGAGCGAGACGGAAAGCTTCCGCCCGCCGCGCTTCGCCCAGCAAATGGGCCTGGTGATGGCGGCTGCCGGGCTCCTTCTGGGCCTCGCCGGTGCGGAAGCTGGCTTCTATGTCTTCGCGGCGTTGGTGGCGATCGCGTCGTTCCTGAATGGCGTGTTCAACTTCTGTGCGGGCTGCGAGCTCTACCTGTTGTTCAAGCGCGCCACCACCAAGGCGGCGTGACATGGCCCGCTTGGTGGTGAAGTGCACGTGGGGCGCGGAACGCCCTGAGGCGCTCGTGCAGGCATTCACGGTCGCGGCGACCGCGGCCGCTTCGGGCGTCGAGGTGAGCATGTGGCTGACGGGTGACGCGGTGTTCCACGCCGTGCCTGGCGTCGATGACGTCGAGTTGCCGCACAGTCCGCCGTTGTCGCAATTGCGGGATGCGGTGCTTGCCGCCGGAACCCTCACGGTCTGTACTCAGTGCATCGAGCGCCGGGACATCGGTTCGCACGACCTGCTTGACGGGGTCCGCATTGCGGGTGCGGCCGCGTTCGTGGCGGAAAGCCTGGAAGCAGACACCACTGCGTTGGTGTACTGAACAGCACTCCTGAAGACCGGTGCCTAGACTGGGGACATCATGACTGCACTTGAAGCCACCTTCATCGCCCTGGCGGTTGCCTCTTTCAGCGCGACCGTGTGGATCACCGGCATAGTGTTGTGGCGCGTGTTGAACGCGCCTAAGCGGTGACGTTCGTTCTGCCCGACGATCTCGCACCCGAGGTCTACCCCCTGGCTTGGCTGGTGGGCTCGTGGTCCGGTCGCGGCGTGATCGAGTACCCCGACATCCCTCGCACCCAGTTCCGGTCCGATGTGACATTCGATCACGACGGCGGGCCCTACCTGATCTATCGCGCGACCTGGACCGTGGTGGGCGACGACGGCGAAGACGGTCCCGTCTGGTCGAGCGAGCAGGGCTATTGGCGGGTACCTCCCAAGACCCCCGAGGGCCTCGAACTGAGCGAAAGCCTCCACCCGGTGGAGTTGCTGCTCGCGGATGCCTCCGGCTCGATCGCGCTCATGATCGGCGCGGTGGGCAACGGAAAAATCGAACTTGCGTCGGATCTGATGGCCCGCTCCGCATCGGCCCCGAACGTGGGCGGCGCCGCGCGGCTATACGGCCACGTGAGCGGCGAACTCATGTTTGCGTTCGACATCGCCGCGTTTGGCAATGATTTGCGCAGCTACGCTTCCGGCCGGATGTCCCGCGTCGAGGAATCCTCACGGCCCACCCGAACGTTGACCTGACATGACCTCCGCTCTGATTGCCTCTTCCCCCTTGCTCGTACGCCCAGGCGCGGTGGCAGCCGACGGACCCGACGCCGGCGTGGCCTGGCACTACGGAGACCCGACGGCGGAGCAGCGTGCGCTCGAGGCGGGCACTGCGGTCGTGGACCAATCCCATCTGGGCGTGGTGACCGTGACAGGTCCGGACCGCCTGACGTGGCTGAACTCGCTGACCACTCAGGAGGTCGCGGCTCTGGCTCCCGGCGCCTCGACCGAGTTGATGATTCTGACGCCGCAAGGGCGCATCGAACACGTGGCCGCCGCGGTGGACGACGGCGAGACTGCGTGGCTCATGACGGAGACCGCCGCGGGACTTGCCGCCTTCCTGGACCGGATGCGCTTCATGCTGCGCGTCGAGGTCGCCGATGCCACGGCCGACTGGGCAGCGATCGGCGAGCCCTCGTCCCTTCCGGGGGACGACGGCGCGGTCACCTGGGTGGACCCGTGGCCCCACGTCGCTCCGGGCGGAACGTCGTATGCCGACGCTGGTTCGGCACAGCCGGACCCGTGGGCGTGGCGACTCGTGCTGGTGCCTCGCGGCGAACTCTCCGCAGCCGTGGACGCCCGACTCGCTACGGGCGCCCGCCTCGCCGGCACCTGGGCCTCCGAAGCTCTTCGGATCGCCGCGCATCGTCCGCGCGCCGCGACCGAGGTGGACGAGACCACGCTTCCGCATGAGCTCGACTGGCTGCGCACCGCCGTGCACCTGCACAAGGGCTGCTACCGCGGGCAGGAGACGGTGGCGAAGGTTCACAATGTGGGCCGGCCCCCGCGCCGGCTGACGATGCTGCATCTGGATGGTTCGGGCGCGGACCTCCCCGCGCTAGGCGCGACCGTGACGCTCGCTTCCGACGGAAAGCCCGCGGGCCGGGTGACGTCCGTGGCCCGCCACCACGAGCTGGGGCCCATTGCCCTCGCCGTGCTCAAGCGGTCCACGGACCCGGAAGCCACGCTCCACGTGGAGGGCGAGGACGGGCCGGTCGCCGCGGCCCAGGAGATCATCGTGAACGCCGAGGGTTTCTCAGCAGATCGGCCCGCCAAGCCCGGGCCCACGGCCAAGGGTCTGCTGATGGGAAAGGGCTGCGCCGCCGACGGCGGCGACATGAGTTAGGCCGCCGAGGCGGGCGCGACAGCGACACCCAACGATCCGCTAACGTGACTCGCGGAGGAGACACATGTTTCAGTTTTTGCAGTTCTTGGTTGTTGCCGCAATCTCATATGCGGCGTTCGGCGCCGGAGTATGGGCGCTGATCGATGTCTCGCGCAGATCCAATGACGCCTTCGTCAGCGCCAGCAAGCAAAGCAAGACGCTGTGGGTCGTGATCCTCGTGGTTGCCACGGCGCTCCTGTTCATCTCGCTCCCGTACCCCTTTGGCGGCGGGTCCGGACCCTTGGGCATCGTGGGACTCGCGGCGGCAGTCGCCGTGATCGTCTACCACGTGGGCGTCAAGCCCGCACTCGGCCCCCACCGGCGGGGGCCCTCCGGCGGCGGGCGCAGCGACCGCAACACCGGCGGCTGGTAGGGGCCGATGCGCGCCGTACTGCAACGGGCGTCGCGCGCGTCCGTCGTTGTTGACGGGGTCGAGGTTGCCGCATTCGACGCCCAAGGCATCGTCGCGTTGGTGGGGGTCACCCACGAGGACGGGCCGGAGCAGGCCCAGACCATCGCCCGCAAGATCGCCGACCTGCGCATCCTCGACAACGAGCGATCGGTGAGCGACGAGGATGCCCCCGTCATCGTCGTCAGCCAGTTCACGCTGTATGCGGACACCCGCAAGGGTCGCCGCCCCACCTGGAATCAGGCGGCGCCGCGGCCCGTGGCCGAGCCCCTCGTCGAGGCCGTGGCGGCCGCCCTGCGGGAGCGCGGCCTCACCGTGGGCACCGGGGTGTTCGGCGCCCACATGGACGTGACCCTCACCAACGACGGGCCGATCACGATCCTGCTCGAGACCTAAGCCTCCTATGCCGCCCGACGGTCGAGCAGGTCTCCGACCTCGCAGTCGAGGGCCTCACAGATGGCCACGAGCGTCGAAAAGCGGATGGCGCGCGCCCGATCATTCTTGAGCACCGACAGGTTCACGAGCGAAACGCCCACCATCTCACTCAGTCGAGTAAGCGTCATGCCGCGCTGTGCGAGGAGCTCGTCGAGCCGGCAGTGGATGCCGCTGGGCTCTGACTCGGCCGGGCTCATACGAGTCCCTCGGTGTCGCGGCGCACGCGTTCGCCCCGTTGCAGGGCCCCACCCACGGCAAGGTAGAGGCCGATGCGGTCGGCTCGATCGAGTGTGTGCGTGTCGTCAGTCACGACACTCCTTAACGTTTGTCGTTATTATCGCTTAACGATATGCATCGATTCTCGATATGTCAACCGGACGACTCGGGGTTGTTGCGCTGCGGTCACAACTCTCACGCCCAACGCGAACATGGACATGCCGACGGGGGGCACGTGGTTAGCCTGGTCACACACCATAAGGACTCATTCCTTGTGGCCAAGGAGGTCGACGATGTTCGAACGGTTCACTGACAGGGCCCGTCGTGTGGTGGTGCTCGCCCAAGAAGAGGCGCGCATGCTCAACCACAACTACATCGGGACCGAGCACATCCTGCTGGGCCTGGTGCGCGAGGGCGAAGGCGTTGCCGCCAAGGCCCTCGAGGCCATGGACATCTCCCTCAACGGCGTCCGCGAGCAGGTGCAGGAGATCATCGGCGAGGGCTCACACGCCCCGTCCGGCCACATCCCCTTCACCCCGCGCGCCAAGAAGGT
>DGBM01000195.1 GCA_002384765.1 Demequinaceae bacterium UBA4004 | reverse complement strand
AAGGGTTATGCCGATGTCGGGGTTATGCCGACAGAGGGCTGGGGATCGTTGGTGGGGGCCGTGGCCGGGCTGTGGTCATCGGCATAATCACAGGCTCTGGAGCCAGGCGAGCAGCGGGTCGTCCGGGTGGTACTCGCCTGCGGGGGTGTTGGGATGCCGAGTCCGTTCGAGCGCGGCTCGTTTGATGTTCAGGTCGGCGTGCAGGTACATGCTTGTCGTCGCGATGGACTCATGACCGAGCCACAGGGCGATGACGGCGGCATCGATCCCTGCCTCGAGGAATCGCATGGCCGCCGTGTGCCGCAGGGTGTGGACCGTGATGTTCTTGCCGGCCAGCTCGGGACAGCTGGCCACGGCTCGGGCCACGTACACCGACAGGCGTTGCTGCACCGCGTCCGGCGACAGCGCTCGGCCCTGCGGGGTCGGGAAGAGCGCGTCACCCGGACGTGCCTGCCGTTCGTGGAGGTACCCGGTCAGTACGGCTGCGGTGGCCGTTGTCAGTGGTGTGGTGCGCCTCTTGCGACCCTTGCCGGTGCAGGCGACATGGGGGCCGGCGCCGAGGTGGAGGCTGGCGGTGCGCAGTCCGGTGAGCTCGCTGAGCCGGAGCCCGGTTTGGACGGCGAGGGTGAACATCGCCCGGTCCCTTCGGCCTGTCCACGTGTCGGTGCCGATCGCGTCCAGCAGCGCCTGGGCCTCGAGGCTGGTCAGGAACGTCGGTTGCGGCTTGGGCTTCTTCTTGACCGGGATGGCGTGGATCCGGGCGGCGACGTCCAGGTGCTCGGGCGCCTTGGTGGCGTGGAAGGCCATCACGGACTTGATCGCGGCAAGCCGCAGATTCCTGGTCGCCGCACTGTTGCCCCGCGAGGTTTCCAGGTGTTCGAGGAAGGCGAGGACGGAGGCGGCGTCCACGTCGGTGATGGCGAGCTGATGGGCGGGCACCTGACGGGCCTCGGCCAGGAAGCGCAGGAACAGCCGCCACGTGTCGCGGTAGGTGCGGATCGTCGCATCGCTCATGGCGCGTTGGGTGATCAGGTAGGAGGTGAAGTACTCCTGCAGCACCGGCGCAAGGGAGTTCAGTGCTCGCGGGCCTGTCATGACTCCTCGCTTTCGACCACGCGATCGTCGAGGCCGGGCTCGAGCCGTAGGGCCGCGAGGGCTGCGACCTCGGGCGCGGCCTGCAGGTACCAGTAGGTGTCCGCCGGGTTGGCGTGTCCGAGCCAGACCGACAGCAGGGTCAGCGTCCTAGCCGGGTCCCGTCCCTGCCGGTACGCGTCGATCATGGACTGGGTCGCGAAGGTGTGGCGCAGGTCGTGCTGGCGTGGCCGGGCCCCGGCCCGGGCTGGCAGGGAGGCGCGCTGGGTCATCTGGTGGAAGGCGCCCTGCGCGGTCCGGTAGGCCAGGGCGGTGCCCTTGAACGTGACGAAGACTGGCCGCTCCGGCGTGGTCCCGAGCCGGTGGCGGACCGGCAGGTGCAGGTAGCCGGTGATCGCCTGACGGGAGGTAGCCTCGAGCAGGACGATGCGTTGCCGGCCGTACTTGGCCTGCGTGATGACGATGACCCCCTCGTCCAGGTCGAGGTCGCCGATGGTGAGCCGGAGCGCCTCCCCGATCCGCATCCCGGTGACCGCCAGCAGCCCAGTCAAGGTCTTCAAGGTGGCCGCCTTGAGCGGCGTGAACAGGTCATCGGCGGCCGACATCAGCGCTCGGATGTCCGCGCCGGTGTACAGGTACGGCGTGGCGCGCCGGGACCCGCCGACCCCTTGACGGACGGCCGGCACGTCGACTGGCAGGCCGGACCCGGCCAGGAAGGCCGCGAACTGCCGGACGGCGGACAGCCGGTCGGACAGCCACGCCGGGGACCCTCCGGCGGGCGCGTGCGCCCACGCCAGGGCCTGACCGTTGGTGAATAGCCGCCCGTCGCCTCGCTCGGGCGCGGACTGCGGCAGGGAGGCGACGAACTGGGTGAGCAGGTGTTCGACCTTCGGGTTCGGCTGGAACCCGCGGGCCGCGCGGAAGGCCATGTACTCGCCGACCAGAACGGTCAGGTCGTCAGTCATCGCCGGCCTCCGTCGGCCACGGCCGGGCCAGCACGGCCAACGAGCCCAGGTCGAACGACGCGTAGGCCATGGTGACCTGGACGGTGCTGTGGCCGAGGAGCTCACCGACCTCGACCAAGGTGCCGCCCGCGGCCAGCACGGCGCGGGCCGCGGAGTGGCGCAGCCGGTGGGCATGTACCGTCCCCAGTCCCGCGGCGACGGCATGCCGGGACACGACCTCGGTCACCGCGCACCTGGTCATCGGCTTCGGCCCGCCACGGACCTGCAGGAACACCTGGCGGTAGCCGACAGTCGTGGCGCGCCGCTGCAGGTAGTCAACGAGGGCCTGGCCGACGTCGTGCGGGATCGGCAGGGTCAGCCTGCCCCCGCCCTTGACCGTCGCGGTGATCGTCCCCGCGTGCCAATCGATATCGTCCAGTCGCAACCCGGCGGCCTCGCCCGCACGCAGTCCCAGCCGGGACAGCAGCAATAGCAGCGCGTAGTCCCGAACGCCCGTGAGCGTGCGGCGATCCGGGCTGGCCAGCAACCGCCGCAGCTGTTCGGCGGTGAGCGCCTTGGGCAGCCGGCCCGACCGGTGGGTCACCACCGTCCCGACGGCGCCGGTCAGGTCCCTGCCCGTCCAGCCGGACATCCACGCGAACCTCAGGAACGACCTGACCGCGGTGGCGGTCAGCTTCAACGACTCCGGCGCGTACCGGTCACCACGATCCGTCACATACGACCGCACGTCCACTGCCGAAACGGCTTGCAGGTCAACGACACCCGACCGGTCGGCCAGCTCGGACAGGAACGTCCGAACATGGCGCAGATAGCACTCCCTCGTGGCCACCGCCACCGCCTTGCCGGCCATCAGGAAGTCGCCGAACTCTCTCAGCGCGTCCTCGACACGCACCCGACACCCGTCGGGACCTTCCACACCGTCACCGCTCATGCGGGCAACTCCTTCCTTGAGTCAGGAAGGCCAGCCTCCCCACCCGCAGGAAGCCCCGCGATTATGCCGACAACCTGAGCCAGGACGACGCGCTCAGCAGCGACGATGCGAGCGATGCGCTGTTGGTCGGCATAACCCCGACATCGGCATAACCCTTCAGGCCGGCCACGCGCCGGGCCCGGGCGAGGGAGGCCTCGTCCAGAGTCTGGGTCCCGCTCTTGGTGGTGACGAAGCGTGGGGTGCGGGCGGCTTTCTCGCCGGCGACGACGGCCTTGGCCCGGTTCTCCTGCAGGGTGATGGTCTTGCCGTCGCGGACGGCACGTTTGCGGGAGTAGGCCCAGACCGCCCGCCACGACTTCGAATGGACGGCCGGGTCCCAGATCGGCTCGGCCTTCTTCTTCTCGTCGTTGACCGCGGTCGCGGTCTTGGTGGCCACTCGTGGGGTGATCGTGTCGACGACCTGCCCGTCGGTGAACGCGTCCCCGTGCCAGCGGAAGTGCGACGCGAGGTCGGCTGGGGCCTTCGTCGCGCGGGAGCCGACGATGAACCGCAGCCCGGCCTCGTCGAGGTCCTTGAGGTTCCCGGCGGACAGCATCCCGGCGTCGGCCACAACGACCAGGTCGGACAGCGAGTGGCGGGCCTGGAACTGGCGGATGATCGGGATCATCGTGGTCGTCTCTGCCGTGTTGCCCTCCCAGCAGCCGATCTCCAGCGGGAACCCTCGGCGGTCCACCAGCAGGCCGACGACGATCTGCGGGTCGACGCGCCGTTCCTTCGAGTAGCCGACCTTGCGCAGCTCGTCCTCCTGCTCGGCCTCGAAGTACAGGGTGGTTACGTCGTAGAGACACAGCGAGACATCCCCGTGGGCCGCGGCGTGGGTGAAGCACGCGGTCGCGATCTGGTCGCGGTAGTCGCCCAGCGCGGCTCGCCGCAGCGAGCGGAACATGGTGCGCAGCGACGCATGCTCGACGCCGATCTCGTCGAGCACCCGCAGCGAGTCGGCCTTGGACGTCGGCTCGATGATCCGGGCCAGCACCAGCTGCGCGAACGCCGCGTCATCGAGGGCGTCGAACCCGAGACGGGCGTACACGCCGGTCAGCACGTGCCAAAGCAGCGCGGACCGCCGACCGGTGATGACTCCCGTCCGGCCCTGAGACGCCAGGCCCGGCACCTCCAGCTCGAGGGCCTCCTGGCCGGGCCGCAGCCTCCGCTTGGCCTCGGCCATCAGGACCGCGAGCTCGGCTTCCGAGCGTGCCGTGCCGACGTGCTCAAGGATGTGGTTGCGACCGCCGCGCCGCTCGGCGATCTGGACCTTCGTGGCGCCCGAACGGCCAGCCGACTTCCGAATGAACACCACGACCCCGACCCTACCGACCAGCGGGGTACGTCATTTCGCTCGAGCTCACGCCGTTGACCAGCACAAACGCCGACCGAACCCACCATCAGCCCTCAAGTGGCACGAGTCAGGTCTGACGGTTGCCGATCATGCATGGAGCGTAGAACCCCATATGGCACGCAACCCTCCCTGGCTGGAACTCGCTGCTCTGCGTAGCTCTCTTGAGCCCTCTTGAGCCTCGTTCGCTCGCGGCGGTGTGATGCCTTTCGATCTCCATGGCTTTATGGAGGGCGCGGGTGGCACCCTGTCTCTCGTCCCGCCACCACGACCGCGTGCCCTTCCTCGCCAGAGACTTTGGGACGCCTGCGACCGTGGCGTTGCGCCTTCTCCCTGCAGGGCCAACGGACAGCGGCTACGACAAACGCGCGGGAGACCTGCCCAATTCGCCATAAATCCGGCCTGATTCCACCTGTCGCCCATTCGTGCAGCAGTCCCGCGTCGCGCAACAGGTGCGAGAGCGCACCCCACGACCGGCAGGCCAGAACTTCAGTCTATGGGTTCGGGTCTGCGGCTTGGCACGCCTGAAGCACCAACGCGATGGTGGTCGGATCGACCACTTGCTTTAGGGACACGGGCGCATAGCCATGACGCTGGTACGCGGCATCGATGGTCCTCATCGAGCTAGCGAGACCCGCCCAAGACCCGTCACCGTCGGCTGCCCGATTCGCTCGATCTGCTGCCTCCTGCAGATTTGTGCGGCGCTGCTTCACGGCGACATTCGGATTGCCAACGCCCGAGTGCACGTAGGCATCGCAAGAGGCGAAGGCGTTGTCGGTGGGACTGGACCGATGGATGGCCGCCCGGGTAAACCCCACGGCGCCGAGCCCAAGAATGACGACTCCGGCCACCACCCATCGAGGCACCCTTGCACTGTTCATCCGGTCGGGACCCCCAGCGTGGGGAGTACCTCGTGTTGCGGTGTTCGCGCCTTCCATGAACATGACGCTTGAATGTCAACCGCGAAGGCGTCGTCACCCTGACCGAGTCCCGGCTGCTTCTTGGCTCGGTCGTAGACAGGGAGAGAGAACTGCACGACTGTGCCGTCACCCGAAGGCTCGGTGACGCGGACTTTCAGTGAGTGGAATCCCTCCTTCATGTACGCTGTCCAGACAATCGCATTTCCCGGCGAAGCCTTTGCCAACTGCGGCAGGGGGATGTCCAGAGCGTACAGTCGGCCCCGAGTGCCATCCTCGAGCACCACAGTGACTAGGCGCGGCTGCGCGCTGGAAGGAGCATCCGATAGTGCTCGATAAACGTCCGCGATCATCGTCGCGTCCGTGCCTGGCGCCAGCAGCTGCGCCGGAATGGAAGCCCCAGCTGGCTGGGGTGCTAACCGCCACTGAGTGACACCGGCATCAGACTGGAGCCACACTTTGTCGTTGCGGACAGTGGCTTGGTCATGCCCGTCTGAGTAGTGCATCTGCAGACGGGCAAACGTAGCAGGTTGGTAGAAATACCCCGTTCCTTCAGCCGACATCACAGTTTGCTTCCCATACAAGATCACCTGGCGGGTTTGGAGATCGCATGCGTCTCTCCGCGCTGGACCTGCTAGCTCGCGAACCCGGAAGATCAGGGCCTGGGTCGGTGCGGGCACCGAATGATCCGGAGCGTCGCATGCCGCGGCTAGGGTACTCAGGAGGGCAGCCGGAATCAGGCTTACGGCTTTGATCCTTCGAGGGGGCGTACCACTGCATTGACGACGAACCACTTTCCACCCACTGACTCAAGTTCGACCGAAAAGGCGTCTGGGCCCGAGAGCGAGGATTCAATCCATCGGCCATCGGACTGCTGGACCTGGAACCTTGTCCAGCTGATCATCGTTCCCTCGACGGTCGCTTGGCTTCCCGAGGACGTTGCCCTACCCACCGAGATCTCCGAGACGCCCGCTCCCTGAATTCTTTGCTTGGGATCCGCGAGGGCGGCTTGGAGGTTCTCTAAGGTCCTCTGTTCCCGTGCGAGCAGCGCGGGGCTCGCATGAGCCAGGTCCGTGGCCATGTTGGCCTCAGCTCGCTTGTTCGCCGCGAGTGCCTCCTCCTTGGAGGCAGGAGCGTCGGGGTGGGCGACTAAAACGCCCGTGCCAGGGCGGGTAGGCATCTGGGTCAGCTCACCAGGGGCTCCGCCCAACGCCCGCTCTGGTTGACCGTTCTGCCAGTGATGGATCAAGAACGTGCGGGCGGCAGCCTCCACCTGGCCTACCTGCTGCAGGTTGGCGGCATCCAGCTGGGATGCCGGGTCCGAGGTCGCCGTGGCCGGGGAGTATTGAGAGACGACCAGCGCGGTGCCAGCGAGGACGGCCAGGGCCGTCGCCGCGAATCGAAAACGCTTGCGCATGTTTGACCCCATGACTTCAGTAGTTGTTCGCGGCGATATGCATGAAGTACACGGTCGTAGACGCGTAGTACTTGTTGTAGGGCCTCAACGACCAGAAGGCGTGATACCGATCGGTTACGTGCTGATCAATGTAATTACCGTTGTACGAGCTACCTGGGTCATCGCCCCAGCCGACCTGGATCGATGTGTGGGAGATACCCTCGCCTTGTCCCCAGTCATAGAAGAGAACATCTCCGGTCACGACCGCGTCGGGGGTCCAGTAGTTCGTAGAAGTGCCAGGTGCCGTGCCGCTCGAGATTCCTCCGGGTATGTCATACATGAAAAACAACCGGAGGCGCGGGGCCACAGACCAGGTGGTGGCGTAGTCGAATCCCCAAATGGTCTTGCGAATCCACCATTGATACAGGCTGGTCTCGCTGTCTCCGCCGACGAAGCTGTAGCCCCCAGCATGTACGGACTGCGAAACGAAGTTTGCGCAATCCGCGCTGAAGCTTGGGTAGTAGTACGAGTTTCGACTCACGGCCCACGAGTTGGCGTAGTTCTTTGCGCCAACAGGGTCGTAAGCCACTGCGCTGGGCGCCGCCAAGATGCCAGTCCCTGCGACCAGAAGGGTCGATGCCAAGCACGTTCCAAGACGGTTCACGACGTCCTCTTCACCTTACCGGGCGCTTGGTCGACCGAGCGCTGTCCCGATTGTGATGCTTGGCGCGAACTTGTGCAAAAGATAATGGGGGGTTCGTGTGTGCGCTACATCACAGCTCGTCTTTGACACCGACTATTTGTATGGCGGGTGAGGCGCAGGCGCCCCCGCCGTGGGTCTGCCTGGTGCGCACGTCGTCTACCGGCTTCAAACGTACTCCAGCACGGAGGACGAAGCGCGACACGCTGAGAGAGCGATGCGCCGAGTCGTCCATGTAGGCGGTTGGACGCCGCGTCTAACTGGGCGGTGTGACGCTTGGCCACAGCAGCAAGGACGTGGCCTTCAAAGTCCCCACCCGTGACCAAGTTCCTGCCTCGGGTCCAGGCACCTTCCGACCACACAGGCGACTTCGCCACTCTTCGCGCGTTTGTGGTCATGGTGACCCCCGCCGTCCGTAGGCCGGTCGATGGGAGGTGCCCAAGGTGCATCGATTGGAACTCAGTGACCGGGCCTTCGCGCTTGGCACCATGACGGCCGGCGCGTACTGGACCGCCGCGTCCGCGGCAGCCGTCCTTGCGGCTACGGCCCACGGTCCAGGTTCTGCTCAGCTGTCCCCGGATGGCCCGCTCAGGCTCCTGCTCCGGCCCAGCGCACCCCAGTCGACGTTCGGTCCGTCGGTGGGGCCCGCGTGGGTGTACTGGGCGGCATTCGCGCTCGTTGTGGCCGTAGCCGCTCTACCAATCGCGTATTTCGCCCTTCGCCGTTCGCACGATGGCGCCTCACGCGTGGGCTGCGCCTCAAGTTCGGAGGTTGCGGCGTCGGCCGGCACGAGGGCGCTGCTCCGGCGCGCCCGGACGCTCCGGCCCTCGCTGGGTCCTGCCCGGCCTTCCGACGTGGGCTACCAACTTGGGTCTTCCCAGGGCACCGACTGCCACGCCAGCATCGAGGACTCCGTCGTCGTCCTCGGCCCTCCGCGATCCGGGAAGGGCTTCCACCTCGTCGTCCCCATGGTCCTCGAAGCCCCCGGCGCCGTCCTCACCACGAGCACCCGTCCGGACAACCTCACTATTACCCTTCGGGCGCGTTCCCGCCGAGGACCGGTCGCGGTCTTCGACCCGCAAGGCCTCGCTCCTGGCATGACCTCAGCTACCCGCTGGTCCCCCATCCGGGGCTGCGAGGACCCCCACATCGCCATGGTCCGAGCCAAGGCGCTCACGGCGAATACCGCGAGCGGGACGACGGATTCGACGTTCTGGCAGGCCTCGGCCGAGCAGGCGGTGCGGTGCCTTCTCCACGCCGCCGCGCTGAGCGGATCCTCAACCGCGGACGTGTACCGCTGGTCCCTCTCGTCGGTCCAGGCCCGGGAGGCCGTCCTGATCCTGGCCACCGACCAGCGGGCAGCACCCGCATGGCACGAAGCGTTGGACTCCATCGTCAGCGCCGACGCCCGCCAGCGCGACTCGATCTGGGCCATGGTCACCATCGCGTTCTCCGCCCTGGCCGACCCGAAGGTCCTCGACGCCGTCTCCCCCAGCACGGGCGAGCACTTCGACCCCGAGACGTTCCTGCGCAACAACGGGACTGTCTTCCTGCTCGGCACCTCCACCGGCGTCTCTGCGACCGCCGGTCTCGTCGGCGCGTTCGTCGAGGACGTCGTCGAGGCCGCGCGCCGCATCGCCGCCCGCTCCCCCGCCTCTCGGCTCGACCCTCCCCTCTCGCTCATCCTCGACGAGGCCGCGAACTACCCCCTGCCGTCGCTGCCCTCGCTCATGTCCGACGGCGGCGGCTCCGGCCTGTCCACCATCGTCGTGCTGCAGTCCCTCGCCCAGGCCCGCGCCGTCTGGGGCGAGAACCAGGCCTCCGCGATCTGGGACGCCGCGATCGTCAAGACCATCCTCGGCGGCGGCTCTAACGCCCGCGACCTCGACGACCTGTCCAAACTCATCGGGCAACGCGACGAACGGATGACCTCCAGCAGCCGCGGCCCCGACGGCCGGCGCAGCACCTCGACCACGACGACCAAGGTGCCGATCCTCGAACCGTCCGCGTTGCGCACCCTGCCGTTCGGCAGCGCCATCCTGCTGATGAAGTCCGCTCCCCCGATCGCTCTGAACCTCTCTCCGTGGACGTCCCGCAAGGACGCCAAGACACTCAAGGCCGACCGAGACGAGGTCGAGGCATCGATCCGCGCCGCCCACGCCGACCCGACCACGACGACGTCGCCGGCCACTCGAGGTCCGATGTGACCCAGCCCGGCTGGCACTACCCTCCCGACCCACCCATGGACACCTTCGCCGTTCAGGTGCCCGGGCCCCTCCATGTCCCGTCGCTCAGCGACCTCGAGCACGACGCGCTTCTGACCGGCCTTCGGCTCTGGGTGGCCCAGCTCGTGGACCGCTTCCACATCCACACCCGCGTCATTCCGCCCTGCTGGGAACGCCACAACGGCATGGTCGAAGCACTGCAGGCCCTTCGCGACCTTGAGCGGGACTGTTACTCCGAGAAGGCATCCCCGTCCGCGGCGGTCGACTGGTTCCGCGGCTTTCGCGAGATCGAGGCCCGGCTCATCGAGCTGGCCGCGATCACGACCTGCACCCCACGAGAGCACCGCGACCCAACGCACGGCTGGCTGGGCCTGCAACAGAATCCGCCCGAGACGCCGATTGACCGGCTGGTGCCCCCTCGATGACGTGACCTCACCGGAGCGCGGGACGGTCCCGCGCGAGGGAGGCCGTCATGACCGACACGCACCCACCCCTCCAGCCCGGCAGCCCCGCGGCCCCGACGCCGGAGCAGAACCACGCCCTGCTCGACGAGCTGCTCTGGCTCGCCCGCGACGCGCAGGACCGGCTCCCGCTCGACGCGCTGGGCGACCGCGGCTACACGCTGGGCCAGCGCAACACCTACGCCCGCGCCGCCGCGATCGTCGCCGCCCGCGAGTCCCACGAGGACCCCGCGCTGATCGCCGACCGGATCGTGCACGCCCTCGCCGACGGCACCACCGACCTTCCCGCGATCCGCGCCATCGCCCTCGCCGGCCTCCCCCGCCCCACCACAGAGCCGACGCTGGAGTGGCTGGGGCGCAAGGCATTTGACGCCCGCTACGGCGATGCCCCCGGCATCGACCACGACTACGGGATGCGCTGGGGCGCCGTCGGCAACCAGCGCATCTCCTACCGCCGCCACACCGCCGCCACCGAGGGCATGCTCTACGCCTACGACCCCACCTGGGACGAGTACGCGCTGATCGCCCGCCACGTCCCCGTCCAGGTCATGTCCACCGTCTTCGTCGAGGCCCTGCGCCGCGACGAGCACCTCCCCCTCGAGGACTTCGCGCGCCTCATCCACGACGGCCTCGCCCGCACCCACGCAGACAGACCGCTGGACGGTCTCGGGATCGAGCGATGAGCCTGACCAGCGACGGCCGCAGCATCGACATCCCCGACCTGCGCCGCCGCCACCCGATCCAGGACGTCGTCGCCGCCTCCGGAGTCGAGCTCCGCGCGACCGGCCGCGGCTGGATGGGCTGCTGCCCGTTCCACGACGACACCACCGCGTCCCTGTCCGTGGCCGGTGTGCCGGACAAATTCCACTGCTTCGGTTGCGGCGCCACCGGCGACGTCATCGACTACGTCGCCCGTCTGCACGGAGTCGGGTTCCGCGACGCGGTCACCCTCCTCGACGGCACAACCCCATCGGGTATGCCGCTGAGCTCGCCCCCGCACGCCACCACCCTTCGCGACGCGGCCAAGTCCCGCATTGATGTGCCAGCCGAGCGGGCGTTCGAGGTGAACCGGCTGGCGTGGCAGTGGTTCACGCGTCCCATCGGACACGAGTACGGGCTCAGCTACCTGCGGCACCACCGACACATCGATGTCCGACCGGCCGAGCTCGAGACCGGAACCGTCCTGGTGGGTCATACCGGCCACGGCTGGACCAACCTCATAGACCACCTCCGCGACCGCGGCGTCAGTGACGTTGAGCTCCTCGCGCTCGACCTGGCCCAGCCGTCACGGCGCGGCACCCTGATTGACACCCTCCGAGACCGACTCGTCGTCCCCGTCATCGACACCCAAGGCAGGGTCACCGGGTTCGTCGGCCGCGACACCAGCGGCCACCCCAAGGCACCGAAGTACCGCAACCCCACCCACACGCCCGTCTTTGACAAGGGCACCTGCCTCTACCGGCCCAGCAGAACCGCCGTGACCGATGCGACGGTCATCGTCGTCGAAGGACCGCTCGACGCACTGGCCGTCACCGCGGCCGCGGCCGCCGCCGGGATGACGGAGCAGATTGTCGCGTGCAGCACCCTCGGCGCCACGGTCACTCCCGCCCAGGCGCAGCAGGTCCTCGGCATCTCGACGGAGCCCCCTGTCGTCGCCCTCGACGGCGACCCCGCCGGCCACGAAGGCACCCTCCGCTGGGTCGACGCGATCTGCCGGCATGCCGACCGGTTCGCCCTCGTCATAAACCTCCCGGACGGGCTCGACCCCGCCGAGTGGCTCGCCCACCACGGACTGACCGGGCTGGCCGCCCTCGACCCAGCCCAGCGGCATACGACCATCGGCGACCCGCTGCACCACAGCGTCCGGCCACGGCTGCCCGGAAGGGAGCTCGCCGAGCTCGCCTGCCGCGACGGCCAGCCGATGCGCACCGCGATCACGGACGTTCTCCGGCTCGAAGGCCACCTCAACACCAGGGCGAAGACGGCACTCATCGACAGCGTCGTCGCCGAGATGACCCGACAGGGCTGGAACCCCAACGACACGTTCGGCCGCGCCCTCGCCCAAGCCCTGACCCGGCCGCCACCCGAGTGGCGGGGCGCGTGGCAGCGCGACGCGCTGACGCCGCCGGCGCGCACCCCCGACCTGCTGTGACCACCCCGAACCGACCCGAGGAAGCTCCATGCCCGACACCGCCCTCCTGCTCGCCCGCGCCGCCCTCCACCTCCAGGTCGCCGCCGACCTCGCCGAACCGGCCGAGCCAGCCCTCGCCGGGCAGATCCGGCTCGCCGCCGCGACCGTGCCCGCCGACACGTGGCCTGAGGACGCCGAAGAGTCGGCGATCCGGCGCGACGACGACGCCGACGTCGCCGACCACCTCGAGCTCGCCCTCGACTGCCTCGATCAGATCCAGCCCCTCGACGCGCCCGCCGACCTGCAGCTGTGCGCCTGGCACATCCACGAGCTGCGCCGGATCGCCACCGCGGGGGTGGCCTCATGAGCACCACCACCGCCCTCGAACTGCTCGAACAGGCGGACCTGCTCACCCGCCAGCTGCGCAAGGTCGACGTGGCCACGACCACCGAGCAGTGGGAGAGCTTCGACGTCACCCTGCACCGGCTCCTCCTCGAGCTCATCGGCACCGAGGCGGCGAACGTGCGCACCGCCGACCCCAGCTTTCGCGCACTGCACCTGGCCATCCGCTCTTACCCCACCCCCCTGCGGCCACCGGTCGACACGCGGATGACCCCCGCGCACGCCGCCCGCTACCTCGACGTCAGCCGTAGCGGGGTGCGCGACGCCATCCGCTACCGGCGGCTCCGGGCGGTCAAGGTAGGCGGCGTGAACCTGGTCGACAGCAGCGAGATCGACACGCGGCCGGACATACGCCCTGCCGACCCGACTGACCCCCACCCGCTCTCCCGGATCGCCTGCCACCTCGGGGCCCTCGCCGACCTCGTCCACGATGCTCGGACCGCCGGACCCGAGGTCCTCCGCGGCAACGGCGAGATCGCCGGCGCCGCCAGGCACGTGCTGTCGCTGGCCGCGGTCGCCGCGCGGCACACCCTCGCGCACGGCGAGATCGAGGACGCGGCCCGGCCGCTCATGGTGGGCCAGTACGCCGAGCGCGTTATCGACACCCTGCGAGACGTCGCCCTTCGACCCGCCAACCTCGATCGGCTCACCAGCACGCACCCCGTTGCGCGGCCGATGAGGCTCAACGATCGGCTCGAGGCGGCACTTCACGCGTGGGGCACCTCGGCCCGGGACGAGATCAGCCGCTCCATTCCGAGCGTCGATGTCCTACGGCAGATCGCCAACCAAGGCGCCCACCTGAGCGACGTCCGCGCGCTGCTCGAGACGGACCCGGAGAGTAAGGCGGTACGGGCCCTGCGCCAGAACGCTGGCGCGCTCGCAGCAGGCGGCCGAGCGTGGGGCACGCTCACCACGTTGACCCGCCCCAGCCACGAGTTCGTCACCGCCAGCCGCGAGCTCTACGAGGCAATCTCACTGGTCGGCAAGGCGGCTGGCGATCCCCGCCTCGACGCAAGGCGTGCAGCGGCCGACCTCGACCGTGGCTTGACTGTCGTGGGCCACCTCATGACGCTCACGCGTTCGATGCCGGAGAGGCTGATCGCCGCAGGCGTCCTGCGCGGCCCCGCGAAGTCCCTTCGCTCCACTGACGACCGTCTCAACGAACGGGCCCAGGGTCGTTACTCGAAGGTGAGACCGGCGGACGCCGTGGAACTCGCCTCCGCTTGGCGTGGCGCGTGTAACAAGCTCGACGGGCCCGTCCGGGCGAATTGCCCCGAAGTCGTCGCCCAGAGGATCCTCTAGTCCGACACTCCACGGACTCAACCTTGGGACGGCCGTCGGCTGCGTCGGGGGCTCGGGCTGACCCCGACTCTCAAAGACCTATCGTGACCCCGACTGGCCGTGAACTACTCGAGCAGACAGGAGGCCTCGACATGGACAGACTGCTGAGCGTGGACGACGCGGCCAAGGTACTCGGGACGACCCCGAGGTTCCCGAGGCGCCTGATCGCGGAGCGCCGGATCAAGTTCGTGCGCGTGGGACGCCACGTTCGCATCCCCGAACGCGAACTGCAGGAGTACATCAACGAGAGCACGGTCGAGCGCATGCAGCTCTACCCGAACGGGTGATCCGCGATGGTTCGGCGCCGGTTTGGGTACATTAGGAAGCTGCCCTCGGGGCGGTTCCACGCCAGCTACAAGACACCCGACGGGAAGCGACACAACGCGCCTGAGACCTATCGCACCGAGGCGGATGCCGCGCGGTTTCTGGAGCGCATCCAGCAGGAGGTCGAGCGCGGGTACTGGCAGCCTGAAGTGCGCCTGGGGAAGCGGACGCTTCGTGAGTGCTGCGAGGCCTATCTCGAGGAGAACCCTCGCGTGGGCGAACGCTGGGCCGAGACCTGCCGACGGAACATGCGTCTGCATCTCGGGGAACTGCTCGACAAGCCCATCGCGACGATCACACCGCCGATGATTCGGGCCTGGCACGCCAAGGCGTTGCGGGGAACGGGCGGACGCGAGTCCATCAGCCAGTCCTACCGCCTCATCCGGGCGGTGCTCAACGTCGCCGTCCAGGACGGCGCAATCGTGCGCAACCCTTGCCAGATTCCCGGCGCCGGCGCGCAGAGGTCTACCGAGCGCGGCATCGCCACACCGGCCGAGGTGGCAAAGCTGATCGAAGCGACGACTCCGCGGTTCCGCGCCGCGGAGGCCCTCGCGGCGTGGTGCGGGCTGCGTCGTGGGGAGATCTGCGCGCTGCGCACGGCGGATGTCGACCTCGACAACGGCCGGGTCACGGTGCGGCGCAACTACGTCGAACTTCTCGAGTCACCCAAGAAGTTCGAGAAGGACCCTAAGAGCGAGGCCGGCAAGCGCACCGTCGCGATCCCGCCGCACATCCTCCCGCTCCTCCGGGAGCACGCTGACCAGTTCGCCGGCCCCATGTACTTCACGGTCGATCGTTATGGAAAGCAGGTCCGGGGCAACACGATCTATCAGGCCTTTGTGCGGGCCAGAAAGCTCGTCGGCCTGACGATCGCGTTCCACGACCTTCGCCACACCGGCCAGTCACTCGCAGCAGCGACCGGTGCCAGTCTCGTGGACCTCAAGAAGCGCCTCGGCCACTCCTCCACGGCGGCCGCCCAGCGCTACATGCACGCTGTCGAAGGCCGAGACGCTCAGATCGCGGCCGCCCTGTCAGAACTGGCCCAGAGCGGCGACGCCAGCCAACTCCCCAAGTCGTTCTAAGCGCGGATTGGTAAACAGCTTGGGGGCCAGGGCTTCACGGCGTCGACATGGACGAGAGTCCGGTGCATGCTTCGAAGTCGGGTTGTCGACGCTGGGCTTGCGACCGCCGTTGGGGACGGATCACTCCAAGCCTGCTCGAAGCTGGAGTCGCGAACGCGCGGTCCCGTCGGCCTAGCCCGACGCGGCCACCACCCTGGCCGAGTCGGTGTCACCGGGCGGGAGGGGACACCTCGCCCAGCGCTCCCGAGGCCGTCGCCGGCAGGTGATGCGGTCCGCAGCAGTGACGTCAGGCGCGATTGTTCTTTCGCAGGGGTCTCCCTCTCAGACCCGTCGGAACAGGGCGGCTAGGGCCTGTCCCCCGCCGATGCACATCGTGACGATCCCGAGTTCGAGGTCGCGCCGCACCAGGTCCTTGGCGACCCGCACGGACAGGATCGCGCCGGTCGCACCGACCGGGTGGCCCAACGCGATCGCCCCGCCGTACGGGTTCACCGTCTCCGGGTCCAGCTTCGCGTCACGGATCACGGCGACCGCCTGCGAGGCGAAGGCCTCGTTCAGCTCGATTGTGCCGATGTCAGCCGGCGTCGTGCCCGTCTGCGCGAACAGCCTGCGCAGCGCCAGGACCGGCGCGTAGCCCATCAGCTCGGGCTCCATCGCCGCCGTCGCCACCGCTTCGAGCGTCACCACCCCGGTCAGGCCTCGTTCGCGGGCGACCGACTCGCGGGCCAGCACGACCGCCGCTCCGCCGTCGTTGATCCCGGACGCGTTGCCCGCAGTCACGGTGCCACCATCGACGAACGCCGGCCGCAACCCAGCCAAGCCCTCCAGCGTCGTTCCCGGCTTCGGGTGCTCGTCCTCGGTGACCGTCACCGGCTTGCGCCCACCGACCTGCACCGGGACGATCTCCTGCGCGAAGGCCGCCTTCGCCTCGGCCGTCGCAGCGCGTCGCTGCGACTCGAGCGCGAACTCGTCCTGTTCGACCCGGGAGATCCCGTACTTCGTGGCGACGTTCTCGGCTGTGACGCCCATGTGCACGCCGTGGAACGGGTCGGTCAGGATCCCCACCGTTCCGTCCACGAGCTTGCGGTCACCGAGCCGGTAGCCCGAACGGGCGCCGAAGTCGTAAAACGGCATCCGCGACATCGACTCGTCCCCGCCCGCCAGCGCCAGGTCGACCCCGCCCCAGCGCATCTGCATGGCGGCGGACCAGATTGCCTGCAGCCCAGACCCGCAGAGCCGGTTCACGGTGTATGCCGGGACGCTGTCCGGCAGGCCAGCAGCCAGCGCGACGCGGCGGGCGTTGTAGGCGTCTGGGCCGACCTGCCCGATGCACCCCATCACCACCTCGTCGATGTCTCCACCATCAACGCCCGACCGGCGCAGCGCCTCCGCGGCCGCCGCCGCACCGAGCTCGTGCGCCGGGACATCCTTGAACACGCCACCGAAACTGCCGACCGGGGTACGGGCCCCGTCGATCAGGACGATCTTCTCTGCATTCACGTTTTAGATTCCCTCTCCGAATTTCTACGGTGTTGGCCTTTGTGGCCACGGCATGCCGGTCGCGCCATGACCAGGCGCTCGACGTCCTTGGGGCCCTGGAAGGCGCGCGATCTTGGTCGGGCCATGCGCTCGACAGGAGCGGTCCTTGGGGCGGCCGAGGCGCACCGCGAAGACAGCCCTGCTGAATCAGTTCCCACACACAACTGCTCCTGGTGGCTAGTAGGCGTAGCCGAGCCGGGGACACGCCCAAGGCCACGTGGTGTGGCGCGTAGGGCACGAGCGGGTATCACGCGCGCCACGGACCAACTTGCAGCTCCGCCGGTCCGGAGATGGATGCGTCAGTCGGGTGCATTGCGCACGAGCTTCCACGCTCCCGGAAGCAACAGCGCAGCCATGGCGATCTTTATGGCGTCGCCAGCCAGGAATGGCAAGACGCCGAGTTGGAGGGCAGAGGCCAACTCGAGGTGGAGCGAGAGAGCCAGCCAGCCGACACCAACGCCGTAGATCGCCACGTTGCCCAGCACCATTGTGGCAGCGGTACCCATGAAGGATCGGTCCGCGCCGCGGCGCGCAAGGGCCCCTGCCACGACGGCGGCGATGAGGAAGCCCGCGACGTATCCGAAGGTTGGGCCGCCCCACCCGCTCGAGTGCCCTGCGAACCACGGAACCCCAACGGCCCCTGCCGTCAGGTAGACGAGCATCGAGGCGAGGCCTCGGGCGGGGCCGAGCGAGGCACCCACAAGCAGGACCGAGAGTGTCTGCAGGGTGAACGGCACTGGAGTAAAAGGAGTGGTGACCGCGAGCTGGGCTGCCCCTCCCGTGAGGCCGGCGCCGGCGATGACGAGCAAGACGTCGCGCACGCGGCTACCCGGCAGCGCGTCGGCAAGGACCAGCGGACGGGTGTTCGGGATGAGAGCCACTGAGTACACGGGCTTGCCTCCTTGGGCGAGTTGAAGTGCGTCGAACGAATTGACCTTCAGCCGATCAGGTTTCTGTGATGACCGTTCGGCTGGTGATCGTGCTGGATAGATGTCTGCGTGAGCGCTGACGAAAGGGTGCCGTTCTGTGGCATCCCGCGGCTCATCTGCCGTACTGCTGCCGGAGCTTGAACTTCATGATTTTCCCTCCGACGGTCTCCGGCAGCGCGTCCACGAAGATCACTCTCTTCGGGGTCTCGTAGCCAGCGAGATGCTCTCGCGCAAAGGTGATGATGTCCGACTCATCAACCGAGGGGTCCGTCGGAACGACGACTGCCGTCACCGCCTCGCCCCAGCGGTCGTCCGGCATGCCAATGACGGCGGCCTTCGCGACCATTGGATGCTGCACGAGCACAGACTCGACTCGCAGAGACGAGACATTCTCGCCCCCGCTCTTCACGATGTCCTTGAAGCGGTCCACCATGATGCGCAGGCCCTGCTCGTCGTACATGCAGCTGTCGCCGGAGTGGAACCAGCCGTCCCGGAAGGCCTCTTGAGTTGCTTCGGGATTGCGGTAATAGCCGGCTGTCATGACTGGCGATCGATAGACCGCTTCCCCGACGACGCCGGGCTGACCTACGAGCGGTTCTCCCAGAGCGTCAACGATCTGGTTGGCGAGCAGCGGACTTGGCAGGCCGACGTAGTTGGTCCGCGGAGCAGTGGCGCGGTAGACCTCGTCCCACTTGTCCGGCCAGAACCTGTGGCACGAGATGGATTCTGTCTGCCCGAAGATGGCGACCGGGCTCATGTGGGGGGCACGGACCTTGTAGCCGTCGAGGACCGCGGGTGGAAGCGCTGCCCAGCCATAGACCGCGACCGTGAGCGAGTTCAGGTCGTGGTCGTGCGCCTCCGCGTCGCCCAGCACTGCGGACAGCATTGCCGGGGAGCCGCCCCACACTGCGGTGACGGACTCTTGCTCGATGGCGGACGCGAGCGCGTGCGGATCGAGGCGACGGCCCAGCACGAAGGTGCCTCCCGCGGCGAACGCCGCCAGCGCGAAGATGTGATGGCCGATGTGGTACATCATCGGCAGGAAGGCAGCCAAGACGACATTGCCCTCGAACGGCACCCCCCGAGATACGGTGAGCGCGAAGCCATGTGCAGCGAAGGTGGCGCTCGTGTGTGACAGCATGACCCCCTTCGGCATCGAGGTCGTCCCTGACGTGGGAAGGATCTCGAAGATGTCGTCGCCGTGGATGGTGGCCTGAGGCTCGGTGTCCGGTTGGGCGTCGACGAATGCGGTGAAACCCAGGCTGTCCCGCACGAGGCCGCCGCCGATCTCGATGGTGACATCAGGGCTGAGCCCAGCCCTGTCGAACCCATCCTGGACCTGGCCCCAGAGTTCCGCATCGACGACGCTGAACCGTGGCTCGATCTGCCCGACGAGATATGCGATTACGTCCGGTGCGTACGCGGGGTTCAGGGGGAAGACCACCACCCCGATCTTGGCCGCGCCCAGCTTGAAGGCGTACCCCTCGACCGAGTTCTCACACGCGAGCAGGACGCGATCTCCTCGTTCGAGACCCGTGGCCAGCAGCCCGTTGGCGATGCGGTTCGCTAGCGCGTCCAGTTCCTTGAAGCTGAGTCTCGAGAATCGCGGGTCTGAGTAGGCCCCTTCCCATCCGATGATCGCGGGCTGGTCGGGGACACTCCAAGTCAGCCGCTCGACGAGGTCGGCCACGCAGACGCGGTCCCACCGCTTGTCCGCGCGCCGGTTGGTCAAGCTGGTTACGTCGATGTCCATGGCACCCTCGCCTTCACTAGCCCTTCTAGGGGAACCTGCAGATGCAACATAGTGACTGCCACTTCACTAAATCAAGGCCCTCTGCGAGATTTCTTCGGCGCACCGCTTGACATGACACGACATTCCGGCCACTGTAGTGAACGGTCAATCACTAAGTAAGGAGGCCCGGTGCGCGTTCTTTCGAGCAGCTTCGACCTCTCGTCCGAGTCGGCGCAGGCGAACCGCGCGGCCAACCTGGCGCTCATCGACGAGTTCAACAGGCAGCAGTCCCTTGCCAGAGACGGCGGCGGCCCCAAGTACGTGGACCGTCACCGTGAGCGAGGTCGGTTGCTCGCACGTGAGCGCATCGAGCTCCTCCTGGACCAGGACGCGCCTTTCCTTGAGCTGAGCACCGTCGCAGCGTGGGGCACGGAGTACCAGGTGGGTGCCAGCGTCGTCACGGGCATCGGCGTGGTGAACGGCGTGGAGTGCATGATCATCGCGCACGACCCCACCGTCCGCGGCGGCGCTTCCAACCCGTACACGTGGAAGAAGGTCCTGCGGGCCACGCACATCGCACGGGAGAACCGACTGCCGCTCATCAACCTCGTCGAGTCCGGCGGTGGCGACCTGGAACGACAGGTCGAGCTGTTCGTGCCTGCGGGACGCCTCTTCCACGACCTGTCCGCGCTGTCCGCCGCAGGGATCCCCACAATCGCGCTGGTGTTCGGCAACTCGACCGCCGGCGGCGCCTACGTGCCGGGGATGTGTGACTACGCCGTGCTCGTCCAGAACCAAGCCAAGGTGTTCCTGGGTGGGCCTCCGCTGGTGAAGATGGCCACCGGCGAAGACGCGGACGACGAGGACCTCGGCGGAGCTGACATGCACGCCCGCACGTCCGGTCTGGCCGACTACATGGCTCGGGACGAGCATGAGTGCATCGCGATCGGACGCGAGATCGTCGGCCACCTCAACTGGCGCAAGCGTGGCCCAGGTCCAAGCAGGCCTGCGGATGGCCCGCTCTTCGACGCGGAGGAGCTGCTCGACATTGCATCTGTCGACCTGAAGGTGCCGTTCGACCCGCGCGAGGTCCTCGCCCGAGTCGTCGACGGGTCCCGGTTTGAGGAGTACAAGCCGCTCTACGGGACGGCTCTGGTCACCGGCTGGGCCAGCATCCACGGTTACCCCGTCGGCGTGCTCGCCAACGCAAGGGGTGTGCTGTTCAACGAGGAGGCCAAGAAGGGCGCCGAGTTCATTCTGCTGTGCAATCAGACCGACACCCCGATCGTCTTCCTCCAGAACACGACCGGATTCATGGTGGGGACCCAGTACGAGCAGAACGGCATCATCAAGGACGGCTCCAAGCTCATCAACGCCGTCACGAACAGCGGAGTCCCGCACATCACGATCAACATGGCATCCTCGTACGGTGCCGGCAACTACGGCATGTCCGGTCGGTCCTACGATCCGAGACTGCTGTTCACATGGCCGAACTCCAAGACAGCCATCATGGGCCCTGAGCAGCTGGGCGGCGTCATGTCCATCGTCGCCCGTCAAGCCGCAACTGCGGCCGGGAGGCCGTTCGACGAAGAGGCCGATGCCGCGCGGCGCAAGAAGCTCGAGGACCGCGTCGAGGCCGAGTCGCTCGCGTTGTACATGAGCGGCCAAGGCTACGACGACGGCATCATCGATCCCCGCGACACCCGTGCTGTCCTGGGGATGGCGCTGTCCATGTGTCACTCGAACGAGATCGCCGGCACACGCGGTTTCGCCGTATTCCGGATGTGAGGCAACCACCGATGAAGAAGATCCTTGTCGCGAACCGAGGCGAGATCGCACGGCGCGTCTTCCGAACGTGCCGCGAGATGGGCATCGGCACCGTCGCGGTCTACTCCGATCCCGACGCCAACGCGTCGTTCGTCCTCGAAGCCGACGAAGCCGTACCAATCGGCGGGGCGGGCCCGTCCGACTCCTATCTTCGGACCGACCTCATCCTGGCGGCGGCGGAGCTGACCGGAGCCGACGCCATCCATCCAGGCTATGGGTTCCTTTCGGAGAACGCCGAGTTCGCGCGGGCTTGCGCACAGATGGGGCTGACCTTCATCGGCCCGAGCGCCGACGCCATTGATCTCATGGGATCGAAGCTGACGGCCCGGGAACTCATGCAGGACGCCGGAGTGCCCGTCCTTCCGGGCCGAGATCTGACCGGAGTCACGGACCTGCAAGCCGTGGCCGAGGACATCGGTTGGCCAGTTCTGGTGAAGGCTTCCTATGGCGGCGGAGGCAGGGGAATGCGAGTCGTCCGGTCCCCGGCGGAGCTCGAAGAGGCGGTCTCATCCGCCCGACGCGAGGCAGGTGCGGCATTCGGCAACGACACGGTGTTCCTCGAGCACTACGTCGACCGGCCCCGCCACGTCGAGGTCCAGATCTTCGGCGACACCTTCGGCACGATCGTCCACCTCAACGAGCGTGAGTGCTCCATACAACGTCGACACCAGAAGATCATCGAGGAGTCCCCCTCACCGGCCGTGGATGAGCGGTTGCGCGCGGCGATGGGAACGGCGGCCGTCCAGGCCGGGAAGGCGATCGGCTACGTCGGAGCCGGCACGGTGGAGTTCCTACTGGCCCCAGACGGCCGTTTCTACTTCCTCGAGGTCAACACTCGGCTGCAGGTGGAGCACCCGGTCACCGAGCTCGTCACCGGCCTTGACCTCGTCCGGCTGCAGATCGAGGTGGCCCGAGGCGAGCCGCTGCCCCTTGGGGCCCAGCAGCCCACGATTCACGGGCACGCAATCGAGGCGCGCCTCTACGCAGAGGACCCCCTCAACGACTTCCTGCCGGCGGCAGGCCAGCTCCACATCTTTGACGTGCCCCACGACGAGGGGATTCGGCTGGACAGCGGCGTAGAGAGCGGGGCCACGGTCTCGACCAACTACGACCCCATGCTCGCCAAGGTGATCGCCTACGGCGCCACCCGCGCAGAGGCTGTCGATCGTCTCGCCCGGACCTTGCGGCGCACCCGACTCCAAGGGGTGGCGACCAACCGTTCACTGCTCGTGGGAGTCCTGGAGCACAACGAGTTCGCCAGTGGCGACTTCGACACCCACTTCCTCGACCGCGCGAGCATCAGCGAGCTCGTCCAGACCCACTCACCCGGCGAACATCGCGCTGCCCTCATTGCGGCAGCGCTCGCCGAGCAAGCGAGGCAGCGTGAGGTGGCGACAACGCTGACGACGCTGCCCAGCGGATTTCGCAACAATGCGTCGCAGCACCAGGTCCGGCGCTACCTCCATGGTGGCGACACCACGGAGGTGGCGTACCGGCTCGGCCGCGAAACCTACTTCGCCGTCGACGGCCACGAGGTCGACACGGTCCTGGCAAGGGTCACTTCCCAGTCGGTCGACCTCGTCGTTGAAGGGATCCGACGTCGCTTCACCATCGACTCCACCGACGCGTCCGTCGTCGTCGCTTGGTCGAACGGCTCCTTGGAGCTGCACCCGGTGCCTCGGTTCCCCGAGGCAGAAGGCCACAACACCGCAGGATCACTGCTCGCTCCCATGCCGGCCACGGTGGTGCGCGTTGCCGTTGAGCCAGGTGACGTCGTGACCGCCGGACAGACGGTGGTCGTTCTCGAGGCGATGAAGATGGAAC
>DGBM01000007.1 GCA_002384765.1 Demequinaceae bacterium UBA4004 | reverse complement strand
GGTCGAGGTTCCGGGTGGTGATCCGCCTGTGGACTGATTCCGCTTCAGATGGCAGCACTGCCCGAGGGATGGATCCTGCTGAGTACTGCGGCGGGTGACGCGCTGATGACCTACTTCCAAGTGGGAGGTCGGCCACGGATTCAGGTGGCGTAGCAGACAGGGCGAGTTACCGGTGGCCCGGGTCGGGTCAGACCGCCAGTGCCTGGGCAACCGTGTGCTCGGCGTCGCCCTCGTGCCAGGTGAGGACGACGTTCACGCTGCCGGAACCCGCGTAGGTGGTCACCGGATCGTCGTAGCAACTCGTCGCGATGATGTCGGGCTGGACGTCGGCTCCATGGAGGATGGGCGCGTTGCTGTCGCCCAGCGGCTCCAGGGCGATGGTGACCTTCTCGGCGGTGACCGAGCCATGGTTAGTGATCCGGATCCGCTCGCGCCGCGTCTTGAGCCTGGTCCGGCCCTGCCTGTCCGTTTCGGGCTCGCGCTCGAACTCGTAGGGTGGCGCGGAGGGTGGTGTGCTCCTCGGCCGGGTGCCTGGGCACCACCGCCCCCAGGCTCAGGTGCTCCAGATCATGCTCTACGGCGTTCCTGACCTGGAAGCCGAGGTCTCGGGGTTGTCGTAACGGCCCAACAAGCCTTGGGACTCCAGCGACGCCTGGAACTTGCGCAGGGCTCTCAACTGCTGCTCATCTACGTTTCGCGGGAGAGGCTGCTCCGAGAAGTAGACGTGCACCGGCTTGCCCGCCTCGTGGGCCCTCTGGATCTCCTCCGCAGTGCCGGAGACCGCCTCCTCGGTTGCCTGGCGCCGAGGCGGGAGTCGAAGAGTGCGATGATGATGTCGGCCCGGTCGACCAACTGCTCCTTGATGACGCTCTGCCCAGAGCCGCCCAGGCGGGGTACGCGTCGGTCTCCCATCGGGCGGGCAGCAGGATCACTTGCTTGCGCTCGGCCCGTGAGGCGTTCCAGCCATGAAGGCTGCGCTCGACCGCGTCGCGCTCCTCGGTCGTGTCGCCCGGCGAGGCGATAAGGACTGGAAGGACGTGCGCGTCAAGCGCCATGATGCGACGATAACCGGCTCCGCTAACAGGTCCCCCCGGCCGGGCACCGCGGCGCTGCCTCACACGAAGCACGCGTCTTGCTGAACTCCTCGACCTCGGAAAGGGTGTATCCCAGGTTGGTGAGGAACCGCAGGTAGGCGCCGGGTGGTCGACGTGGTGCCGTCGCTGCGCGTCGTGGTGTCACCTGCGTTGTTGTGCTCGTATCCGGCGAGGACGGCCGTAGGTGGCGGTCTCGACGCCGAACCACTCGGCGGCGACAGCGTGGCTCCGGTGTCCGCGATGAGGTGGGCGAGAACCCATGCCCGCTTGTCGCTGGCCTCGCACACAGGTCGGTGAGGGCGACGGCCCGGCCGTCGCGGGCGATGGCGTGGGCGATGAGCGGCGCGGCGACCGGGGGAGCGGGGGAGCGGTCTTGCGGGTCAGGTACGTCTTGACCCCTCGCGCCTGACCTCGCGAGCGGCCTTCCACGACTTGTTATCGATGACGAGGCATCGTGCTGCTCGGTCGGCCTCGCGCTTGGTGTGGGTGCGGCGGGTGACCTGGGTGGAGGAGAGACCCAGCCGGGTCAACTGCTGGGCCCACCTTGGCCTCCTCAAGGGGCGTGAGCCGGGTCGAGGTGGTGGTTCTCGGCGTGCTGGGTGAGGAGTCGTTCGATCTCTGCGGCTTCGCCCCCGGCCCCGCTGTGAATGATGACGACGGGCACGGATTCGAGACCGGCCATCTGGCACCAGGTCACTGCTGCGGTGTCCCTGCCGCACGCAGTCCCTCGCTGGTGCTGATCGCGACGATGGGGCGAGCACGTCGTGATCCTTGATCGAGGCGACGAACTCCTTGGTGAGCCGGAGGTCTGCACGGACGTTGACGTCCACGAGCAGGTCGGCCGGGGTGACGGTCTTGACGTGGGCGATGGGTGCATGTTGCACCCTTCCTCCGTAAGAGTTGGCCGTTGGACCTCGGCCGTCCCAGACGTTGTTTGCGTTTGCCCCTCCCGGGCTAGGGGTCATGACGAGCCGCCGAGAAGCACGGAGCGACAACCCGTAGAGCAGGAGCGGCGGGCAGGTCGTGAGGAAATGTGCGAGCTTGCGAGCACCGATCGAGCTCGTCGTCGACGCCGGCGGCGAAGCCGCTTGCGTGGACTGCGGGCGGCCCAGAATCAGACCGCCGGGAGCCGGAAAACTGGCATCGGCTGCCGTCCGCCGTAGGCGGGTCCGTCCACCTGGAGGTCGTGCGGGGCCTCGAGAGGGGGAGGCCACGAGCAAGGCAGGCAACCCCGAGCTCTCGTTCACCGACAGGTGCCCGTCGCTAACCTAATCGTCGGCGGTTCGCGATCGCCCAGGCACACCCGACGCACCGGCGCTCACGCGACAGCGCCCACTGCCATGACCGTTGTATTGGTTCGGCTGCCGGATGGCGACATGCGGCCGCANNGTCGCGGAGTTCGTGACGCTGGTACCAAGCGGCATGCGACCGCGTGACGACCAATGAGGCAGGAGTTCACCTTGCGTACACATAGTTCTTCAAGAGGTTCACGGGGAGGGAAGCTCTTGACCGTCGGGCCTCTCCTCCTGACGCTATCGATCACAGCGGCATGCGGCGCGGGCCAGTCTGAGGAGTCTGGGGGCGACGGAGTCTTCAAGTTCGGCGTCATTATCGAGGAGACTGGTAATGCATCGGTGTTTTCTGAGCCTACGAAGCAGGGATATCAAGTCGCGCTCGACGAGTTGAATGCACGCGCCGGTGGTGACGTGACATTCGAAGCGGTGACTTGCGATGGAGCCAGCAATCCCCAGAAAACGATCGCCTGTTACGAACGCCTTGTCGACCGTGAGGGCGCAGATGCGGTCGTCGGCCCGACCATCTCGGCCTCGGTCATCGCCCTCGACCCCCTGGTGCGCCAGTCCGGCAAGATCCTCTACTACCTCGGCGGCGGCTACGGGGAGCGCGACATGGACGGAAACCCAACCATGTTCGGCGCTCTCTCGACAACCGAGGACGTCATGTCCGGGATCTTCGCATGGGGCAAAGAGCAGGGTTACTCCGACGCATACGTGATCAACACCGCCGACGCGACCGGCAACGATTGTCGCGAGTTCCTCGAACTTCCCGAGTACGAGGACGCCCGCGTGCTTAAGGTGCTCGGTCAGGACGAGATGGCTATCGACGCCCAGTCGGCCGCCGCACAGATGGCCAAGGTACCGGAAGACGCGGACATGGTCGTCCTCTGCGCGACCGGCGGAGCGGGCATCGTGATGGCCGCGTCCTACGAGCAGGCCGGCCTGGAGATGCCTGCGGTCGCCCTTCACTCGCAGGCCCTGCCCGGCGTGGAGCAGGGCATGCAGGGTGCGGTCTCCAACGANNGCCAAGTTCCCAGGCGAGGAGCCGAGCTTCGCCTCGGCCGCCACCTACGATGCCGTCACGCAGATCGGCAGCGCTGTGCTCCAGGAGGGGCGCGGCACGGATCAGATCGTCAGTTGGTTCGAAAGCCAAGATGCTTTGCCGGGCGCCAACGGCATATACGACTTCGGACCGGAACAACACCGCGGCATGGGTCCGGAATCGATCATCATGGGCATCTACCGGGACGGCCGGTTCCACTTGGACTCGATGCTGGACATGCCCGAAGGTGAATCGTGACCCATGGCACGGCGGCGCCTCTTCGGCGACACCCTGTCGCGCGCGGCCATTTCCTGCCTCAGCGACCCACCTGTCGAGATTGAGAGCGTATGGAGTTCCTGCTCACCGTCCTTCTCTCGGGCGTTCAGAACGGTCTGCTATACGCACTGGTGGGACTGGCATTTGTCCTCATCTTCCGCGTTACCGGGGCGATCAACCTCGCTCTAGGCGAGAGCGCAGTGCTGGGCGCGCTGTTGGGCTACACCCTCGTAGTCAGCCTTGACCTACCATTGTGGACCGGTCTCCTGGGCGTCGCCGTGGCGGGTGGCGCCATCGGCGCGGCCACGGACATGCTGCTCGTTCGACGTATGCGCAGCCGGTCGCCGCTGCGGGTGCTCGTGCTGTCCTTCGGGCTTGCGCTGGTACTTCAGAACCTGTGGAAGCTTTTCTGGTCCACCGACATCTACTCCCTGCCCCAGTTCCCTGGCGTGCCGAAGGTCTTCACTGTCTTCTTCGATCGCAGCGTCGTGCCGGGCCAGGCCTTGTACGTGACGCTGCTTGCCGCGGTCGTCTTCGGCGCTTGGGCATTCGTTCTGTGGAGGACTGCCGTCGGGCGGGACATGCGTGCAGTGAGCTCGGACGCTGAAGTGGCCACCGCGGTCGGCATCAATGCCCGCCGCACGGTCACAGGCGCCTACGGGATTGCTTTCATGCTGGTCGCGGTAGTTGGGTTCGTCGTCTCACCCGTGCTGTTCCTGAACTACGCCGGCGGAACCTTGCTCGCGGTCAAGGGCCTGGTCGCCACGCTAGTCGGCGGCATTCACAGGCCGTTCGGCGCCTTAGTGGGGGGACTACTCCTCGGGATTGCCGAGGCGGCCACCGCCGGCTACTACTCAGTCGACTGGAAGGACGTGTCGGTCTTCGGGCTGCTGATTCTCGTCCTGCTCGCCCGGCCCAACGGAATCCTCGCCTCTACTAAGGAGCAGCACTGATGTTCGCCCCGGGCGCGTGGCGCGTCTTCACAGGCGTCCTGGTCACTGGCGCCCTCCTCTACGCACTGCTTGTCCCAGTGCTCGGGCAGACCTACAACCTCAAGACGCTGACCGTCATCCCGGCCTTCGGTCTCGCCACGGCAGGACTAGCGCTGATCTTCGGCATCACACACCAATTGCAGTTGGGGCACGCCGCCTTTTTCGCCGGCGGCGCCTACGGCTACGCCATCCTGGCTGCACCCGAGCCGGGTCTGCCTCCGTGGCTGGCAGCCGTTGTGGCTGTCACTGCGGTCGGCGTGGCTGCGGGGCTGCTCGGCCGGGTCCTACTGCGCTTGGCTGGCTTCTTCTTTGCCGTCGCGACGCTCGGGCTTGGATTGATCGTAGAAAATGTGATCTTCGCACTCCGGGAGATCACGGGCGGGGACGACGGGTTGACCGTCGCACCCTTGTCGATAGGCGGCGTCGCGGCGGACACGCCTGAGAATGCGTATGCGCTCGCATGGGTAGCGCTAGCTGTTGGGCTCGCCTTGGCTTGGAACGTCCGCGGTTCGCGCACCGGTCGAGCCGCCGGGTCCATCGGCTTGGACGAGAAGATGGCCGCTGCTCAGGCCGTCGACGTCGTGCGGGTCAAGCGTCAGATGTTCGTGCTGTCCGCGGTCTTCGCGGCCGTGGGCGGAATCATCTTCGCGTCGACGGTGCGGTTCATTACCCCTGAACTCAGTTCGCTATCGCTGACCCT
>DGBM01000173.1 GCA_002384765.1 Demequinaceae bacterium UBA4004 | reverse complement strand
GGCTGGTGGGTGGGGCCGTCCTCGCCCAGGCCCACGGAGTCGTGGGTCCAGACGAACGTGGTGGGGATCCCCATCAGCGCGGCGAGGCGCACCGAGCCGCGCATGTAGTCGGAGAACACCAGGAACGTGCCACCGTAGGCGCGTGTGAGCCCATGCAGCGTGATGCCGTTGAGGATGGTGCCCATGCCGAACTCGCGGATGCCGAAGTGCAGCGTGCGTCCGTACCAGGTGCCCTCCCACGACTTCACCGAGCGGTGCGGGGGCAGGAACGACAGTTCGCCCTTCATGGTCGTGTTGTTCGAGCCTGCGAGGTCGGCCGAGCCTCCCCACAGCTCGGGCAGCACGGGGGCGAGTGCCGTGAGCACGTCGCCGGAGGCGGCGCGCGTCGCGATCGACGTGCCCACCTCGAAGGTGGGTAGCGCGTCGGTCCAGTTGGCGGGAAACTCCTTGGCCACCAGTCGGTCAAGGAGTGCCGCGCGCTCGGGCTCCTCGGCCTGCCACTTGGAGAAACGCGCATTCCACTCGGAGTGGGCCGCCTGGCCCCGTTCGCGCACCTGGTGCATGTGCGACAGCACCTTGGGCTCCACGGCGAAGTCTTGCTCGGGATCGAAGCCCAGGACCGTCTTCAGGCCGGCGACCTCGTCGGCGCCAAGCGCGGACCCGTGCACGCCGCCGGTGTTCTGCTTCGAGGGCGAGGGCCAGCCGATGATGGTGCTGAGCGCGATGATCGACGGCTTGCCCGTCTCTGCCTTGGCATTGTCGAGGGCGTCCAGCAACGCGTCGGTGTCTTCCTTGTAACCGTCGGGCGTGACCCAGTCGACGCGCTGAGTGTGCCAGCCGTAGGCCTCGTAGCGCTTCAGGACGTCCTCGCCGAACGCGATGTCGGTCTCGTGCTCGATGGAGATCTTGTTGTCGTCCCAGATCACGATGAGGTTGCCCAGCTCTTGCACGCCGGCGAGGGAGGAGGCCTCGGAGGACACCCCCTCTTCAAGGTCGCCGTCGGAGGCGACCACGTAGATGTAGTGGTCGAAGACTGACTCGCCGGGGGCAGCGTCGGGATCGAGCAGGCCGCGCTCACGTCGGGAGGCCATCGCCATGCCCACTGCGGAGGCAAGTCCGGAACCGAGCGGCCCCGTCGTGATTTCCACTCCCGGCGTGTGGCCGTATTCGGGGTGGCCAGGGGTTTGTGAGCCCTCGGTGCGCAGTTGCTTGAGGTCATCCAAGCTCATGGGGTAGCCCGACGCAAAGAGTTGCAGGTAGAGCGTGAGCGACGAGTGGCCGCACGAGAGCACGAACCGGTCACGGCCCAACCAACTGGGGTCCGAGGGGTCATGCGTCATCACGTTCTGATAGAGCAGGTACGCGGCTGGGGCCAACGAGATTGCCGTGCCAGGGTGGCCGTTGCCCACCTTTTCCACGGCGTCGGCGGCAAGGACACGAAGGGTGTCGATCGCACGGTTGTCGAGGTCAGTCCATCCAGTTTTCACGGCTCTCCCTAATAGCTTCGGTGGGGCATTCCTAGCCTAGCGGCGGCGCGGGCCCGTTCGGAGCCCTACGAGGGCGCTTGTTCGTGCAGGGCCCACGTACAATCGAGTTATGCCGTCCCCTACGACGACGCCCACTGACGTCCCCGCACCCTCCGTGGGCCGAGTCATCGCCGCGACCAGGGTGATCAAGGCGTACGTCTCGCTCACCAAGCCCCGCATCATTGAACTTCTGCTCATCACGACGCTACCCACTATGGTGCTCGCGGCGGAAGGCTGGCCCGGCGCGTGGTTGATGACGGCAACGCTGATCGGCGGCACGCTGTCGGCCGGTTCGGCGAATGCGTTCAACAGCTATCTTGACCGCGACATCGATGCGGTGATGAAGCGCACGCAGGGAAGACCGCTTGTGACGGGGGCCGTATCCGCGCGCGCGGGGATCACGTTTGCCTGGATTCTTGCCGCGATCTCGACCGCGTGGTTCTGGTGGCTGGTCGGGTCGCCGCTTGCCACGGTGCTGTCGGTGGTCGCGATCCTCCTGTACACGGTGGGATACACGATGCTGCTGAAGCGTCGGACCTCGCAGAACATCGTGTGGGGAGGCGCGGCGGGTTGCATGCCGGTTCTGATCGGCTGGGCTGCCGTGCGCGAGTCCTTGTCATGGACCCCCGTGGTGCTGTTTCTCATCATCTTCCTGTGGACGCCGCCTCATTACTGGCCTCTCGCCCTCAAGTTCCGCAAGGACTACGAGCACGCCGAGGTGCCGATGCTTCCCGTGGTCGCCACGCCGGTCAAGGTCGCCAAGGAGATGATCGCGTACGCCACCGCGATGGTGGTGGTGTCGCTCGCTCTGGTTCCGCTGGCCTCCATGTCGTGGATCTACGCCGTGCTAGCGCTCGGCTTTGGCGTGTGGTTCGTGGGCGGTTGCGTCGCGTTGTACAAGCGCACCATGGACGGTTCCAAGTTGCGTTCCATGCGCCTGTTCCGTGACTCGATCATGTATCTCTCCGTCGTCTTCGGCGCCATCTTGGTCGACCCGTTTTGGCCAGAGTCGCTCGCGGTGTGGCAGGGCTAGGACTCGAGCGGGAGCTCGCCACCTATCTCGCTCACGTGACGGTCGAGCGAGGGCTGTCGCGCAACACCGTCGCCGCGTATCGCCGGGACCTGGGCCGCTATGTCGAGTACCTGGACGCCCACAGCGTGACCCGCTTGGCCGACGCGAGCCCCCACCATGTGTCGGCATTCGCCCAGGCCGTGTCGTCGGGGGACGACGGGCACACGGCACTCGCCCCCGCATCGGCCGCCCGCACCGTCGTTGCCGTCCGCGGTTGGCACCGTTTCGCGGTCGCCGAGGGTTGGACGCTTGACGATGCCGCGATCGACGTCAAGCCACGCACCACACCTGCACGGCTTCCCAAGGCCCTCGGCACCGACCAGGTGGAATCCCTGCTCGAAGCGGCTGGGGTGGGGCAGGGCGCGGGTCCGCTTCGAGACAAGGCGCTGCTGGAGGTTCTTTACGCGTCGGGCGCACGCGTGTCCGAGGCGATCGGGCTCGACGTCGACGACATCTCGCTGGAGCCGGGGGCGGAGGCCGTGCTGCTGAGGGGCAAGGGGCGCAAGGAGCGGATGGTGCCGATGGGGCACTATGCGGCCGATGCGGTCAACGCCTACGTGGTGAGGGCTCGACCCGCGCTTGCCGCCGCCGGAAAGGGAACTCCCGCGCTGTTCCTCAACACTCGCGGCGGGCGCCTGAGCAGGCAGAGCGGTTGGACCATCATCAAGGCCGCCGCGCAGCGCGCCGGAATCGAACACGTCTCGCCGCACACGCTGCGCCACTCGTTTGCCACCCACCTTCTGCGTGGAGGCGCCGACATCCGCGTAGTGCAGGAGTTGCTGGGCCACGCATCGGTGACGACCACGCAGGTCTACACGCTGGTGACGCGCGACGCGATGCGCGAGGTTTACCAGACCGCTCACCCGCGTGCCCGCGGTGTGGGGGCACCTCGCCCGGAGTAAGGTGAGCGACGTGACTGAGTTCCCCGTACCCCCTGCGCTCCGTGGCACAGGTCCGGCCAGAGTTGTGGCCCTGTGCAACCAAAAGGGTGGAGTAGGCAAGACCACTACGTCGGTCAACCTTGCCGCCGCCTTTGCCGAATACGGTCGCAAGGTGCTGCTGGTCGACTTCGACCCGCAAGGCGCCGCGTCTGCTGGCCTCGGCCTGAAGCCGCACGAACTCGACACCACGGTGTACGACCTGCTGATGGGGCCCAAGGTGGACACGGCGAGCGTGATCCTGCCCACCGGCATCGACCGCCTCGATGTGTTGCCCGCGAACATCGACCTGTCCGCCGCAGAGGTGCAGCTGGTGGGCGAAGTGGCACGCGAGAGTGCGTTGGCCCGGGCCCTGCGGTCCATCGAGGACGACTACGATCTGATCCTGATCGACTGCCAGCCCTCGCTCGGCCTGTTGACCGTCAATGCGTTGGTGGCCGCCCACGGCGTGGTGATTCCGCTCGCCTGCGAGTACTTCGCGTTGCGTGGCGTCGCGCTGCTGGTCGACACGGTGAGCAAAGTGCAGGACCGGCTGAACCCCAAGCTGACGATGGATGCGATCGTGCCGACGATGTACGACCCCCGCACCTTGCACGCCCAGGAAGTGGTGGCGCGGGTGCGTGACGCCTTTGGGGACCGCGTGACCGAGACGATGATCGGCCGGACGGTGAAGTTCCCCGACTCGTCGGTCGCGTCCGAATCCATTCTCACCTTTGCGCCCAAGCACGCCGGCGCTGAGGCCTACCGCCAGCTCGCCCGGGAATTGGTGACACGCGGGGTGGCAGCCTGACGTGACTGCAGCCGTTGAGGGGGCACCCAGCGCCTTCCAGGTGCACCTCCCCAATTTCGAAGGTCCCTTTGACCTGCTGTTGAGCCTGATCTCGAAGCACGAGATGGAGATCACGGACGTGGCGCTGGCGATCGTGACCGACGAGTTCCTCATGGCAGTGCGCGCCCGCGAGGGGGATTGGGACCTGTCGCAAGCCTCCGAGTTTCTGGTGGTCGCCGCCACGCTGCTTGACCTCAAGGCCGCTCGCCTGCTGCCTCAAGGCGAGGTGGACGATGCGGAGGATCTGGCGCTCCTGGAGGCCCGTGACCTGCTCTTTGCGCGCCTACTCCAGTATCGGGCGTTCAAGGAGGTCGCGGGCGCCGTCGAGAAGCTGATGGATGCGCCGCGCCGCATGCCTCGTGACGTGGCGCTGGAGCCGCACTTCGCGATGCTGCTGCCCGAACTGGTGTGGCGCGCGACGCCGGAGGATGTGGCCCGCCTCGCGGCTCACGCGCTCCAGCCCAAGCCGCAGGACCTGGGGGTGTCCCTCACGCATCTGCACAACCCGAAGGTGAGCGTGCGCGAACAGGCCGCCATCATTTCCAGTCGGCTTCAGCGTGCCGGGGCGATGACGTTCCGCTCGCTCGTCGCCGACGCCGACCACCCCGCCATGGTCGTCGCACGGTTTCTCGCGCTGCTGGAACTCTTCCGTGAGTCGGCGGTCGCATTTGAGCAGGTACGCTCGCTCGGCGAGCTCACCATTCGCTGGACCGGTTCCCACGAGGACATTCAGGTGAGCGGAGAGTTTGACGGCGTCGAGGAGGAAGCCACCCCATGACCGTTCAGGTGCGTCCCGCCCTCGAGGCGATTCTCATGGTGATTGACGAGCCCGCCACGCCTGTGGACCTCGCGACAGCCCTCGACGTGCCGGAGCCTCAGGTGCTCGATGCGTTGCACGCCCTGCGTGACGAATACGCCAACCCGGACAACCCCCGCGGCTTCGAGTTGCGTGAGGTGGGCGGCGGGTGGCGCGTCTACTCGTCCCCGCTGTTCGCCGACGCGGTGGGAGCCTTTGTGGTCGAGGGCCAATCGGCCAGGCTCTCGCAGGCGGCGCTCGAGACGCTCGCGGTGGTGGCATACCGCCAGCCGGCCACTCGTGGTCAGGTGTCGCAGATTCGCGGCGTTAATGTGGATTCGGTGATGAAGACGCTGCTCAACCGCGGCCTTGTGACCGAGGTGGGGGAAGTGGGGGGCGCCGTCCAGTACGGCACCACCACCGAGTTCCTTGAGCGCATCGGCCTGGGTTCGTTGGATGACCTGCCGGCGTTGGCCCCGTACCTGCCGGACCTCGACGACGTGGATGAGGCGAATTGATGGGCGACCTGGAGATCTACCGCCCCGAAGGCGTGCGCCTTCAGAAGGTGCTCGCTCAGGCCGGCGTGGGCTCCCGCCGCAAGTGCGAGGACCTCATTGAGGCGGGCAAGGTGACGGTGAACGGCGAGGTGGTGGACCAGCTGGGCGTCCGCATCAATCCCGACGAATGCGTCATCAAGGTGGACGGCAAGCGGGTGTCTGTGGACACTCACCTGATTACGGTGGTGCTGAACAAGCCCAAGGGCGTGGTGAGCACCATGAGCGATCCCGAGGGGCGCCCCTCACTTCAGCAATACGTCACGGAGTACGAGGAGCGGCTGTTCCATGTGGGCCGGCTGGACGCGGACACCACGGGCGTCCTGCTGCTCACGAACGACGGGGATCTGGCTAACAAGCTTGCACACCCCACGCACGGCGTGTCCAAGGTGTACGTCGCGAAGGTGCGGGGGCGTGTCAACAAGGGCATCGGCACCACGCTGCGTCAGGGGCTGGAGCTGGACGACGGGCCCGTGCGCGCCGCCGAGTGCCGCATCATCGACGCGACGGACGACCACTCGCTGGTCGAGGTGGTCATGCACGAGGGCCGCAACCGCATCGTGCGGCGCATGTTTGATGCCGTCGGGCATCCGGTCATCGATCTGGTGCGCACCAAATTCGGGCCCGTGGGGCTTGGCACTCTTCAGGCCGGCGAGCAGCGTCGACTCAGCAACACCGAAGTGGGTTTGCTCCAGCAAGAGGCGGGCCTGTAGCGCCCGGCCGTGCCACGCGTCGGCCCTACGGCCCGGTAGCATTGCCGCATGGCGGTACGGGCGATCAGGGGCGCAACAACGCTCGCACGCGATGAGCGTAAACACCTTCACGAGCGCACCCGCGAACTTGTCGAGGGGATGCTCCACGAGAACGGCATCACGACCCAGGCCGTGATCTCCGTGTTCTTCACCTGCACGCCGGACATCGTCAGCGATTTTCCCGCGGCGGCCGCCCGCACGCTGGGATTTGGCGCGGTGCCGCTGATGTGCGCCCAAGAGATGGCCGTGCCTGGCGCCCTGCCCATGGTGGTGCGCGTCATGATGCACGTCGAGATGGACCGACCGCGAGACATGGTGTCCCACGTGTACCTGCACGAGGCCGTGTCACTGCGCCGGGATCTCGCCCAGTAATGGCGACCACGCCCACCACCCACATCATCGGCGCAGGTCTCATCGGCGCGTCGATCGGCATCGGCCTCACCTCGGAAGGGTGGAGCGTCACCATTTCCGATGCGGATGCCGAGGCTCAGCTGTTGGCGAGGAGCATCGGCGCGGGCGGCGCCCCCGGACGGGAGCACCCCGACCTGGTGATTGTGGCGACACCTCCGGGCGTGACGGCGCACGTGGTGGTGGATGCGCTCAACGCGTGGCCACACGCGGTGGTGGTGGATGTCGCGAGCGTGAAGGCGCCCATCGCNNGGCGAGCGCGGCCGCGGTGGCTCTGGTGACCCAAGTGGCCGACGCCTTGCAGTGCGACATCATCGAGATGGACGCGCGCGCACATGACCGCGCGGTGGCCCGGGTTTCGCACGCTCCCCAGGCCGCGGCGTCGGCGGTGGCGGCCGCGCTGGCGCCGCTCGGTGCGGACGACGTGGCGCTGTCTGGGCAGGGGTTGCGCGACGTCACGCGCATTGCGGCCTCGCGCCCCGAGATGTGGGCGGACATCGCGCGCCTCAATCGGCAGGCGCTGGTCGAGACGATCGACCACATCGTCGAGGAGCTGGACGCGGTGCGGACTTCCGACGACATCGGCGAGGCCATGACGCGATTGATCGACAAGGGGCGGCAGGAGGTGGCCCGCATCCCCGGCAAGCACGGCGGGGCCAAGCGCGAGTGGGAGGCCGTCACGGTGATCGTGCCGGACGAGCCGGGACGCCTGGTGCACCTCTTGTCGGACGTGGCCGCCGTGGGGGTCAACGTCGAGGACCTGTCCATCGAGCATTCGCCCCGCCAGCCGGTGGGTCTGACCACCTTGTGGGTGCTTCCCCAGCATGCGTCTGACTTGGTGACTGCACTCGAAGACGGCGGATGGACGGTGGCAGGGTCATGAGCATAGTGATCGCAATCGACGGTCCCGCGGGCACCGGAAAGTCAACGGTGGCGCGAGAGGTGGCGCGGCGGCTGGGACTGGAGTACCTGGACACCGGGGCGACCTACCGCGTGGGCGCGCTGTATTGCCTGCGCGAGGGAGTCGACCTCAAGAATGGGGACGACGTGACGGCCATGGTGGCCACCATGAATGTGGAAATGCGCCTCGACCCCAACAATCCGCACGTCATCCTTGACGGCGAGGACGTCACGAGCTTGCTGCACACCGACACCATCTCGCTGGTGGTGTCGTCGGTGGCCACCAACCTTGATGCGCGGGCCGTGCTCCGCGACGTGCAGCGCCGGCTCATCGACGCGTCGCGCCACCGTGCGGGCGTGGTGGCCGAGGGGCGCGACATTACGTCGGTGGTGGCGCCCGACGCCGAGGTGCGCGTGTTGCTCACCGCGTCCGAGGAAGTGCGGCTTGCGCGCCGGACCGGCGACGGCGCCGATCCGGCCACGGTGCGCGAGTCCGTGCTGGGGCGCGACCAAAAGGATTCCACCGTGGTGCAGTTCCACACGGCGGCCGATGGCGTGGTGGAGATCGATACGACTGACCTCACGCTCGACGAAGTGGTCGGGGCTGTGCTGGCGCTCGCCAAGGAGGCACGCGCATGAGCGACGACTACGACGACGATTCCCCGGCCGACGCCGAGTACCTGAAGAATTATGTCCCCCCGGCGCCGTCGGACCCTGCGGAGAGCCTCGACCAGGTGCGCGAGGCGGCGCTGCGCGCGGGCCTCGAGGCCTATGAGCTCGACGAGCGCGACCTGGCCACGCTGGAGGGCGAACCGGCAGAGCAGCGGGAGGCGTTGCCGATTCTCGCGATCGTGGGCCGCCCCAACGTCGGCAAGTCCACCCTGATCAACCGGATCATCGGCCGCCGCCTGGCCGTGGTGGAGGACACTCCCGGCGTGACGCGTGATCGGGTGACGTACCAGGCCGAGTGGGCTGGCCGCGACTTCATGCTCATGGACACGGGCGGCTGGGAGGCCGGGGTGCACGGCATCGACCTGTCCGTCGCCCAGTCCGCCGAGGCGGCCATGGACCTTGCCGACGCGATGCTGTTTGTGGTGGACGCGACGGTGGGGCCGACCGCGACCGACGAGAAGGTTGTGAAGCTGCTCCGCAAGACCAAGAAGCCGGTGGTGCTGGTGGCCAACAAGGTGGACGGCCCCCAGGGCGAACTGGAGGCGGCGGCGCTGTGGAATCTGGGGCTCGGCGAGCCGTACCCCGTGTCCGCGTTGCACGGCAGGGGAGTGGGAGACCTGCTCGACGTGGCGGTGGCCGCGTTGCCCACCGAGGCGCGGATGGTGGACGACGAGGGTTCGCCCCGGCGCGTTGCGCTGGTGGGTCGACCGAACGTGGGCAAGTCCTCGCTGCTGAACAAGCTCGCGGACTCGGAGCGTGCGGTGGTCAACGAGCTGGCGGGCACCACTCGCGATCCCGTGGACGAACTGATCGAGGTGGACGGTGAGCTGTTCACGTTCATCGACACGGCGGGCATTCGCCGGCGCGTGCATTTGAGTAAGGGTGCTGACTACTATGCGTCGCTGCGCACGTCTGCGGCGATCCAACGGGCCGAGCTCGCGCTGCTGCTGTTGGACGGATCCGTGCCGCTGACCGAGCAAGATCTGCGGATTCTGTCCGAGGTGGTGGATGCCGGCCGCGCCATCGTGATGGTGATCAACAAGTGGGACCTGGTGGGGGAGGAGGAGCGCTTCATGTTCGAGCGCTCCTTCGAGAAGGACCTCACCCACCTGACGTGGGCCGCGCGCGTGAACCTCTCCGCGCTGACCGGGTGGCACACCAACCGCCTCAAGCGGTCCATGGACGAGGCGCTCACCAATTGGGACCGACGCATTTCCACGGGCAAGCTCAACACGTTCCTTGGCGAGTTGGTGGCGGCGCACCCGCACCCGGTGCGCGGCGGCAAGCAGCCCAAGATTCTGTTCGCCACTCAGGCGACGACGCGTCCGCCCACCTTTGTGCTCTTCACGTCCGGCTTCCTGGACCCGCAGTACCGCCGGTACATCGAGCGCCGGCTGCGCGAGACCTTTGACTTCCGGGGCACGCCCATTCACATCTCGGTGCGTGTGCGTGAGAAGCGCGGCAAGCGCTAGGTGTTGGGGCTCATGAGATTGCTGACGTGCGGTTCGTAGGTAGCTTCGTCTAGGTCAGGGTCGAGCGGGGCAGGGTCGAGCGGAGCAGAGTTATCCGAAGCAGAGTCATCCCAGGGATAGTCGGGCGGCAGAGCGCCGTCCCAGGCAGAGAAGTCCCAGGCAGAGNNTGGGGTCACTGCTGCCGCCCTCGTCTCCTAGGTCGCCGATATCGATTGCTGCGAGTCCTCCGGGTCTCGCGCGCTGCAGGGGGTCGATCGTGGCTGGTGGGATGAAGTTGACGGTCCCTGCGCGGACGAGGATGTTCCAGCCTTGGCGGTGGATGTCGTGGTGACATCTGGTGCAGAGCATGACTCCGTTGTTCAGGTTGGTGGTTCCGCCGTGTTCCCACCAACGAATGTGGTGGGCTTCGCAGTGTTCGGGTGGTGCGTGACACTTGGCGCAACCACCGTCACGTTCCAGTAGGGCAATCCGTTG
>DGBM01000116.1:3173-3349 GCA_002384765.1 Demequinaceae bacterium UBA4004 | reverse complement strand
CAACTGTTCAGGACGGACAAGATCCGTCCCCAGTACGCGCCCGAGCTGGACCCCAACGTGGAGCTGACCGCGCCGGTGCAGTGCCTGCCGATTGCCTTGGTGCCGCGAGAGCCTGCGCCGCGCATCATCCCGGTGGACCCCTTGGCACCCATTGTGACGCCCAGCCCGTCTCCGTC
>DGBM01000116.1:0-3152 GCA_002384765.1 Demequinaceae bacterium UBA4004 | reverse complement strand
GCCCGCCACCGCGACAACGGCCCGGCGCCCGCTGAGGGGACCGGGCCGTGGCGTATGGCGGTGCCAGTGGCGGTGCCGGTGGGATTTGAACCCACGGTGGACTTTCACCCACACACGCTTTCGAGGCGTGCTCCTTAGGCCGCTCGGACACGGCACCGCGGACAAGGATACCGGGCGCACCGGTGCCCACCAAACTGGAGTGCTGGCGCTGGGCCGACGCTGCGGCTGAGTGGCGCCGTGGCTAGCGGCGGCCGGAGAAGAACGCCGTCAAGAGGGTCGCGGAGGCATCCGCGTGGATGCCGGAAACTACCTCGACTCCCGCCGCAAGTCGGGCATCTCTGACGAGGTCCCACTGGCTGCCGGTCGCTCCCGCCTTGGGGTCCCACGCGCCGATCACGAGGCGGGGGATGCGCGCGGCCAGGATGGCGCCCGCGCACATCACGCAGGGTTCGAGCGTGACCACGAGCGTGTGGCCCTCAAGGTGCCAGGTGCGGGCGGCGGCCGCGGCCTCCCGCAGCGCCAGGACCTCGGCGTGCGCAGTAGGGTCCGCGTCGACCTCGCGGCGGTTGTGCCCGCGGCCGACGATCGTTCCCGACGGTGACAGGACGACGGCGCCGACGGGAACGTCGGCGTGCGCCATGGCACGTCGGGCCTCGTCAAGCGCCTCGCGCATTGCCGCGACATCGTCCATGGGCGCCACGCTAGCCCACTTGGCGCACACCAAGACCGCTGTGACACCCCCAACGAGCGGTACCGTGAGCCTATGGATCTTCACGTCGCGAATCACGCCCTCATCGACCACAAGGTCACGGTGCTGCGGGACAAGACCACCCCATCGCCGACCTTTCGCCTGTTGGTCGATGAACTGGTGACGCTGCTGGCGTATGAGGCGACGCGCCACGTGCGAGTCGAAAAGCGCACGGTCACCACGCCTCTGACCACCACCGTCGGCACCCGCATCGCGAATCCCGCGCCGCTCATCGTCCCCATCTTGCGCGCAGGGCTGGGCATGCTCGACGGAATGACGCGGCTCTTGCCCAGTGCCGAGGTGGGCTTCTTGGGCCTCAAGCGCGACGAGGAGACCCTCGAGGCCGTGACGTACGCCAACCGGCTGCCCGAGGACCTCACGGGACGTCAGGTCTTCATTCTTGACCCGATGCTTGCGACGGGGGGCTCGTTGGTAGCGGCGATCGACTACGTGTTCGAACGCGGCGCCACGGACGTGACGTGTGTGTGCCTGCTGGCAGCGCCCGAAGGCATCGATCACGTGCGCGCCCACGTGGGCGACCGCGACGGCGTGACGATCGTGGTGGCGTGCGTTGACGAGAAGCTCAACGAGGTCGGGTACATCGTGCCGGGACTGGGCGACGCGGGCGACCGCCTCTACGGCTTGGTGTGACGGCGACCCACTAGCTGTTGGCGCACTCCGCGATGTAGGAGTCGTTCACGCGCTGCTGCGCCGCGGGCTGTTCCGTGACGAGGGCGCTTGCCTCTTCATTGGACTCCAGCGCGGCGTTCTGGTCGATCATGCTGCCGTACGACGTCGCCGTCTCGGCGATCTGGCCCAGGCCCGTGACGTAGAGCGTCCAGTAGCCGGACAGGGTTTCGAGGTTGGCCGCCGTCTCGGGCGGGGCGAGTGCGGCCGCGTCGTCCAAGGTGGCGGCGTAGGCGGTGGCGGTGGAGACGGTCTCCGTGCCAGCGGCATGCAGATTCTCAAGATCGACGTCGGTTGATCCGGCGCTCATGGCGTCCACGGTGGTGAACAGGGTGTCCAAAGCGTCGACCGCAGGCGGTGCGGCTGCCGCGGCGGCGGCCATGGCGTCGCAGAAGTTTGTGGCCGGTTCGGGCGCCGCCGACGGGTCGGTGGTGCCGGAGGACGCACACGCAGACAGGAGTAGGACTGAGGCGGCGGCAAGGGCAAGGACACTTTTCACGCGACAAGTGTGACCCGTGGGCGCGTTCGTGGCAAAACTGACGTGGCCCCGATCTCGTGTCAGACCCCGCTGAGACACTGGAGACATGGTTATCCACTGCGGCGGCGTAGTTTCGAACAGGCTGGGACTCCGGGTGTGGAGGACACGCCGCGTTGTTCACAACTTGTGCACAAGGCCCTGGGGATGACCACTACATCTAGGGGCAGGCAAGCAAATCAACCCCAACATGTTGTTGCGCACGACCATTTTTCGAGTTAGTCTCAATGTCAGCGCTCGGGCCGGTCATGGGTGATCACGACCCCCATCACCGGTCCGCGCCAATGCCTCGCACAGCGTCTTTTTCCCGGTGACACATCGTCGCCACCGCCATCGGGCCGCCTGGCCCTCACGTCCCCGAAGGAGCATTGTGACGATCACGGATAACAACGCGACCGGCGTCAACGGCGACGTCGCTTCTGCCGTTGCTGAAGTCAACCCGAGCCGCACGGGTATCCACGTCACCAAGCGTGACGGGACCCGCGAGCCGTACAACGCCGATCGCATCAACAAGGCGATCGAGCGCGCCGCAGTCGGGCTGACCGACCAGATCTCCATCACCACGCAGGTCGCGTCCGAGTTGGCGATCACGCTGTTTGACGGCATCACCACGGAGCAATTGGACGAGGCCGCCATTGGCGTGGCGGTGCAGAACGTCAAGGACGACCCCGATTTCGACACCGTCGCCGCGCGACTGCTTCGCAAGGTGATCTACAAGCGTGTGCTGGGCGGCTACGACAGCGATCTCGAGCTCGCACTGCTTCACCAGGCCCGTTTCCCGGGCTACATCCGCGACGCTGTCGAGGAGCGCCTGCTTGACGAGCGCCTAGTGACCCACTTCGACCTCGACGCGCTCGCGGCGGCGGTCGATCACCACCGCGATGACCTCATGAAGTACATCGGCACCGTGACGATGCGCAACCGCTACATGATCACGGACCGGCACGGCAAGGCGCTCGAGGTGCCGCAGTACTTTTGGATGCGCGTGTCGATGGGCCTGTCTCTCAATGAGGCCAACCCCACCGAGATGGCGCTCAAGTTCTACGAGAAGATCTCCAGCCTCGACTACCTCCCTGCCGGATCTACCCTGGTGAATGCGGGCACGTCCTACCCGCAGCTGTCCAACTGCTTCGTGATGCAGATGGAAGACGACATGGACCACATCGCCAAGACCGTCGGCGA
>DGBM01000286.1:337-4459 GCA_002384765.1 Demequinaceae bacterium UBA4004 | reverse complement strand
TCATCGACATCGACCTCGAGCGTCGCCGCATCTCGCTGTCCATCAAGCAGGCCAATGAGGGTGTCGACCCTGCGGGCGAGGACTTCGACCCCGCCTTGTATGGCATGACCGCCGAGTATGACGAGGCTGGCAACTACAAGTATCCGGAGGGCTTCGACGCCGAGACGCAGGAATGGCAAGAAGGCTTTGACACTCAGCGTGAAGCGTGGGAGGCCGAGTACGCCAAGGCGCACGAGCGCTGGGAGGCTCACAAGGCATTCGTGGCCAAGCACGACGCTCAGGCCGCGGAGGCCGAGGTTGCCGAGCCCGTTGCTCCCCGCAAGCGTGGCCGTGGCGATGAGAGCGGCGGAGCAACGTCGTACTCCTCGCAGGAGGAGGAGCCCTCGGACGCCGGCACGCTGGCTTCCGACGAGCGCCTCGCCGCGCTGCGCGAGAAGTTGACGGGCAACTAGACACCGTCGTGCGATCGAAGGGCCCCGACCACACGGTCGGGGCCCTTCGTCCTGAGGGAACCATTGCTGTGGCGCCTTGCGTGCGGCGATGTTCCGTGACAGCCTTTGCGGGTGCTGCGCATCGGGTTGACGGGCGGAATCGGCGCCGGTAAATCCACGGCGGCCGCGCGATTTGGCGAACTCGGGGCCCGGGTCATCGATCACGACATCCTGGCGCGGCGCGTCGTGGAGCCCGGCTCCGCGGCCCTCGCGGACATCGTCGGTGAATTCGGGGATCGGGTGGTGAAAGGCGGTCTCCTCGACAGGGCGTCACTGGCCGCCATCGTGTTTGCCGATGACCACGCGCGCGTCCGACTCGAAGAGATCATCCACCCCTACGTGCGCGCCGCCGCGAGCGCAGCGGACCGACAGGCACGCGGCGAGGGCGTGGGCGTGGTGGTTCACGACATTCCGCTACTCGTCGAGACGGGCCAGGGAGGCGATTTCGACCTCGTGGTGTGCGTGACGGCTCCGCTGAGCACCCGTATCGCCCGGCTTCAACAGGCGCGCGGGCTCACCCGCGAGCAGGCGATGGGCCGCGCTCTGGCACAGGCTTCTGATGAGGAGCGCGCGGCCGTGTGCGACGTAGAACTCGACGGTTCGGGGACGGTCGAGCAGGTGCGCGCGCAAGTGGACCAGTTCTGGTCCACCCATCTGCCCTGACCGAATCGCGTGTCTGATCCCGGCGTTACCGTTGAGCCATGACCTCCGACTTGCGCCGCGCCGAAAACCCCTTCGAGGTCATTTCGGAGTACAAGCCGTCCGGCGACCAGCCCGCGGCAATCGAGGAGCTTGCGCGGCGGATTCAGGCTGGTGAGCCGGACGTGGTGCTCCTTGGCGCCACCGGCACCGGAAAGTCGGCGACCACCGCATGGCTGATCGAGCGACTCCAACGACCCACCCTGGTGATGGCTCACAACAAGACGCTCGCGGCTCAGCTGGCGAATGAGTTCCGGGATCTCATGCCGAAGAACGCGGTCGAGTACTTCGTCAGTTACTACGACTACTACCAGCCCGAGGCNNACGGACACCTTCATCGAGAAGGACTCCTCCATCAACGAGGAGGTGGAGCGTTTACGATACTCCGCGACCAATTCTCTGTTGACCCGCCGCGATGTGGTGGTGGTGTCCTCGGTGTCGTGCATCTACGGCCTCGGCACTCCCGAGGAGTACATCCAGGGGATGGTCAGCCTGCACGTGGGCGACGTGGTGCCACGCGACGCACTGCTGCGGGAGTTTGTGCAGATGCAGTATGCGCGCAACGACTTGGCCTTCACCCGCGGGACGTTCCGCGTGCGTGGCGACACCGTTGAGATCATTCCGGTCTACGAGGAGCTGGCGATTCGCATCGAGATGTTTGGCGACGAGGTGGAGGCGCTGTACACCCTGCATCCCCTCACCGGCCAGGTGGTCGCGCGTCGCGAACAGGTGCACATCTTCCCCGCATCGCACTACGTGGCGAGCGAGCAGCGCATGAACAGGGCCATCTCGACGATCGAACAGGAACTGGGGGAGCGGCTCGAGGAGTTGGAACGTCAGAACAAACTGCTCGAGGCCCAGCGACTCAAGATGCGCACCACCTTCGACCTCGAGATGATGCGGTCCGTCGGCACGTGCAGCGGTATCGAGAACTATTCGAGACACATCGAACAACGCGAGCCGGGAACGCCGCCGCACACACTGCTTGACTACTTCCCCGACGACTTCCTGCTGGTGATCGACGAGAGCCACGTGACGGTGTCCCAAATCGGCGCGATGTACTCGGGCGATTCGTCGCGGAAACGCGTTCTCGTCGATCACGGCTTCCGCTTGCCCTCAGCGCTGGACAACCGCCCGTTGCGCTGGGATGAATTCCAGGAGCGCATCGGACAAACGGTGTACCTGTCTGCCACTCCAGGCAAGTACGAGCTGGGCAGGGCCGACGGCGTGGTCGAGCAGATCATTCGACCGACCGGGCTGGTAGACCCCGAGATTGTGGTCAAGCCCACGGACGGCCAGATCGACGACCTCTTGCACGAGATCCGCCTCCGGGTCGAGAAGGACGAGCGGGTGCTCGTGACTACCTTGACTAAGAAGATGGCCGAAGACCTCACGGAGTACATCTCTGAACGGGATGTGCGGGTCGAGTACCTTCACTCGGACGTGGACACCCTCAAGCGTGTGGAACTGCTGCGAGACCTTCGGATGGGTCGGTTCGACGTCCTCGTGGGTATCAACCTGTTGCGCGAGGGTCTTGACCTTCCCGAGGTGTCGCTCGTGAGCATCCTTGACGCGGACAAGGAGGGCTTTCTCAGGTCGGGAACGTCACTCATTCAGACGATTGGGCGTGCCGCTCGCAACGTCTCCGGCCAGGTTCACATGTATGCCGACACGGTGACCGACTCCATGGCTGCCGCGATTGATGAGACCAACAGGCGTCGCGAGAAGCAGGTGGCCTACAACAAGGAACGCGGAGTGGATCCGGAGCCGCTGCGCAAGAAGATCAGCGACATCACCGAGATGTTGGCGCGCGAGGAGGCCGACACCGTCGCCACGCTGCGGGAGGTGGACAAGGGCGTCAAGGGTGCCGCCGCATCGGCCGCCGCCAAGAGCGCCGGGCGACCCGCGCAGGACCTTGCGCGTTTGGTCGAGGAGCTGTCCGCGCAGATGAGGGGGGCCGCCGCGGAGCTGCACTTTGAACTGGCGGCGCGTTTGCGCGATGAGATCGCGGAGCTCAAGAAGGAATTGCGCCAGATGATTCAAGCCGGCTAGGGGTCGGTCCCTAGGATGTCGAGGTGACCTCAGCTACCGTATGGGTTCTCACGCTCGTCGGCGTGGGCGCCGTGATCGTCTTCGATCTTGCAGTGGTGGTGCGAAGGCCGCACGAGCCTGCGTTCAGTGAATCCGTGCGGTGGACCCTGTTCTACATCGCCTCCGCGGTGGTCTTCGGGTTTTCGATGCTGTGGTGGCGAACGCCAGGGCAGGATGGCGCCAGCGAGTTCTTTGCCGGCTACCTCACCGAATGGTCCCTGTCGGTCGACAACCTCTTTGTCTTCCTGGTGATCCTTGGCCGATTCGCCGTCCCAGCCCTGTACCGGCAGCGGGTTCTGTTGTTCGGCGTGGTCTTGGCCCTCGTGCTCAGGGGACTCTTCATTGCGGCGGGCGGCGCCGCGCTGGCCGCGTTCTCGTGGGTGTTCTACCTCTTTGGGGCGTTCCTGCTCTGGACGGCCTTCTCGGTGGCGCGTGAGGGTGGCCCCGACGAGGGCGAGGTGGAATACCACGAGAACAGGCTGATGCGCGGCCTGAGGCGATTCACTCACGAGACGGACGGCTACCGGGGTGGGGCGGTGGTGGTGCGCGAAGGCGGCCGCAGAATGGTCACGCCGTTGCTGCTCGTCATGATCGCGATCGGCTCCACCGATGTTCTCTTCGCCCTCGATTCGATCCCGGCAATCTTTGGCCTGACTCAGGATCCCTACCTCGTCTTCACGGCCAATGCCTTCGCNNATGGGCCTGCGCCAGCTGTTCTTCGTGGTGCAGGGGCTACTGAAACGCCTCAAGTACCTGTCCTACGGTCTGTCCGTGGTGCTTGCCTTCATTGCCGTCAAACTTGTCCTTGAAGCGCTCCACACGAACTCTCTGCCGTTCATCA
>DGBM01000286.1:0-232 GCA_002384765.1 Demequinaceae bacterium UBA4004 | reverse complement strand
TCCGCAACGGCACCGACGATGATGTAGGGATCCTCCGCTAGGAGGTCCTCCACGTGCTGCTTGGTAGGCGCGGAAGCGATGAGCAGAGACCCCGGTTCGGCTTGGTCATCGAACCTGCCGTAGGCGATCATCGCTCCTGCGTCGGCCAGGCCGGCGAGATACCACTGATGCTCATCCAGGAGGCTGGCACGCAACGCTTCCCGGGTGTCATACGTGTAATGGATGATCCACA
>DGBM01000185.1 GCA_002384765.1 Demequinaceae bacterium UBA4004 | reverse complement strand
GGCGCCAGGATCACGGGCGTCTCGACCGTCAGGCGACCGATGTGGAGCGGCGGCAGCAGCCTGGAGGCGCTCTCTGTCGTGGCGGTCATATGCACCATTGTCGCCGATGCGGCGTGGTGAGTCGCGCGCCCACGTCACGCAGCGGGAGACCCTCGGCTGGCGAGAGAGCGCGCCCCCGGAATCGGCGCGGAACTGGAGGCGTGGCATGCAAGGGTTCATGCGTGGGATCAACCTGGGCGGCTGGCTGTCGCAGTACGCGGAGTACGACCACGCGCACTTCCGCGCCTTCGTCACCGAGAGCGACATCGCGCAGATCGAATCCCGGGGCCTCGACCACGTGCGGCTCCCCGTCGACTACCCCGTCCGCGGCCTCGCGAACCTCGTGGAGTTCCTGGAACTCGCCGACGACGCGCCGTCGGCAGGAGGGCCACGTTGTGCACCCACTCGGCGCGCACGCGCACCACGACGGCCGCTTGGCCCCGCGCCTAGGGCCACGCATACCTCCGCTAGCCGAGCGACAGGTGCAGTCGCAGCGCGTCGTCAAGTTGCCGCATGGTCGCGGAGCCGAGCGTCCCGAGCTGGCGAACCATGCGCCCCGGCGCGATCGCCCGCACCTGTTCCGCCTGAATCTTGGAGTCCCGGTCAAGGGGAGAGTCCGCGGCCGCGACGAGCACCTGGAAGGGCCAGACGCTCGCGATGTTCGAGGTCACGGGCGCCACGGTCACGACGCCCTCACCGGTGCGCGCGGCTGCCGCGTTGCTCCCGTCGTTCGACACAATGACGCACGGGCGCACCTTGCTCGCCTCCGACCCACGCACAGGCTCGAGGTCGACGAGCCACACCTGCCCGCGCCTCATTCGGCGATTCCGTCCCCTGACGTGGCGTCCCAGTCCGCGTACTCGCCGCGGCTCTCGAGGAAAGCCTCCATGTAGGCCTCGACGAGCGACTGCTCACGGAGCACCTTCACGGCCTCTTGCAGCGCGGCTGACCTGGAGTCGAGCGCGCGTTCCTTGGCGAGCGCGTCGAGGAACGCGACGTCGTCGTCGGGAAGGCTGACCGAGAGCTTCATAGCCCCATACTACTTCGGGTAATACCTCGGTGCTACCCCGATTCGCGCTACGCCCCGACGACCCGCTCGNNTGGCGAGGTAGCCCTTGGCGAGGTTTTGCGCGGTGGGCTTCAGCGCGTCGGTCTTGGACAGCGGCCACACCGCTGCCCTCACGGGCGGGAGCGGTCACGGCCCGCAAGGGGACGCGATCCGTATCGACACCATGGTGCGCCTGATCAGGGACGTCCAGACGACCGCTCGCGTAGACGAACCGTTTTCGCGGCCTCGCCTAAGCCCGCGAAATCGGCGCCGCAGAGCCCTCAACGACTGCCCCACGGCCCGCGACCACGAGGGCGCCGATGGCCGTGGTGAGTGGCACAGCCAACACCAGCCCAATCGAGCCAACGAGAGTGCGGACAACCTCCTCGGCAATGTCGGAGGACGTGAGGGTGAAACCCAGGCTGGTGCCGTACAGCGAGATGAACATGAGGGTGGGTAGCGCGGCCCCCACATAGGCGAAGGCGATCGTGTAGACGGTGGAGGCGATGTGATCGCGGCCGATGCGCATGCCGCGAGAGAACAGTTGCGTCCACGCGAGGTCGGGGCGAGCGGAGCGCAGTTCCCAGACCGCCGACGCCTGGGTGACCGTGACGTCGTTGAGTACGCCGAGCCCGGCTAGGACGATGCCGCACAGCAGGATCCCCTGCAACGAGACGCCGCGCGAGAAGAACTCGAGATGCGTGCGGTCTTCGCTCCACAGTCCATTGAGATGGGAGGCATCGACGGCCCACCAGGCAAGCACGGTCGTGACCGCAAGGCCCGCCAGGGTTCCCAGATACGCCGTGGTGGTTCGCGCATTGGGACCATGCGCCATATACAGCAACGCGAACAACGCCCCAGAGCCCGTCACCAGGCCGATGACAAGCGGGTTTCCGCCATCAAAGAGTGCCGGAATCGTGAAGAAGAAAACCACACCGAAAGCGGCGATGAGACCCAGCAGCGCACCAAGGCCCCGCCAGCGAGCGATCACGAGCACCACGATCACGTACACGATGAACAGGGCGAGCATCGGGCTGCCCCGCTCGAAGTCGGAGAAGCCCAGCTCGCCCGTGGGAAGTTCGAGTGCCCGCACCTTGTCGCCGGGATGGAGCACGATGGTGGGGTCGTCGAGCGTGGCGATCGGCCTGACGCCAATCTCTTCCTCGCCCTTGACGATGGCGGTCGCCGAGCCGTCGTCCGCGACCGTTTCGATCGTGGCGGTCACCCACTCAGACCCCTCCCCCAAGGAGTCGAGCGAGCCTCGAAAGCTGAAATCGTTTGGCCACACCGCCGCCGCGCCCCACAGGGTGACAAAGAGGACGACGCCCACGATCACGCTCAGTATCGTGGAGGTGCGCTCGGAGGCTCGCGGCGGGGAGTCGTGACCCTGACCGCCGCTCACGTCAGTCGCCCCCACCTTCGCCTAGGCGCCAATGAGCCGCTCGGCGAGGTACCCCCTCACGTTCGAGAGGCTCACCCGCTCCTGCTGCATCGTGTCGCGGNNTCATCCTGACGGCGGTAGCGCTTTCCGATCGACTGGGTTTCGTCGTAGTCGACGGTCCAGGCGCCGCGCAATTCCTTGGCGAGGTTCTGTGCGGTGGGCTTGAGCGCGTCGGTCTTGGACAACGGCAACACTGCAGCCTTGACGGGAGCGAGCCGGCGGTCGAGCTTGAGGACCGTGCGGGGCTCGGTGCCTCCCTTGGCGGTCGGCACCTCTTCGTC
>DGBM01000127.1 GCA_002384765.1 Demequinaceae bacterium UBA4004 | reverse complement strand
ACCTCTGACATACATGATGGGAAGTAGTTCCGGGGAGTCGTGACCCTGCCTCTGACTGGTGCCCTACTGGGTTACCGACAAACTGATCAGTCCGGCTCCTCGGGGCCCCAAGTGACGGCCGACCGGACATGACTTAATACGAGCCTGAGATCGTTGGAGCGAGTCCTGGTGTATGTCCTGTCTGGCCGGCCCGGCCGCCACTGACCCCACTTCACGCGAAGGGCAACACCATCATGACAAACTTCACCGGGCGTGTCGCCGGGATCGACTCACACAAGGACACCATCCACATCGCGCTGGTCACCCCCCTCGGCGCCGAGATCACCGACAAGGAGTTCCCGACCACCCAAACCGGTTACCGGCTGGCAATCGGCTGGCTCGCCAGCCATGGGCCGGTCGAGGCCGTCGGCGTCGAGGGAACTTCGAGCTACGGCGTCGGCATCAGTGCTGAACTGCGCCGCAACGGATTCCATGTCGTCGAGGTCAACCGGACCCGGGCCGCCGAGCGGCGCAAGCAGGGCAAGACCGACCGCCTCGATGCTTACCGCGCCGCTCGTTCGGTGCTCTCGGGGGAGGCCAGCACCGCCCCCAAACACGACACGATCGAACCGCTACGCGCGGTCACCGTCGCGCGTCGTTCAGCGAACAAGGCCCTGCAGGCCGCGTGGCGCCAGATCGGCAGCATGCTCGTCAATGCCAGCGCGACACTGCGTGACAAGTACCGCGACCTGCCTCGTCAGCAGCTCGTGGACACCTTGGCGGCCAGCCGGCCCGACCTGCTCCGTGACAAGCACGACGCCATCACACTGCGCGCGCTGCGCAGTCTCGCCCGCCGTCACCAGTTCCTGACCGACGAGGTCGAAGACCTCGCCCACGAGCTGGAGCAACTCACCACCAACGCCAACCCCGGTCTGATGGCTCTCAAAGGCGTCGGTCCGGTCACCGGCGCCACCTTGCTCCTGACCGCCGGGGACAACCCCGACCGGTTACGCAGCAGCGCCTCCTTCGCCGCACTCTGCGGCACCACCCCGATCCCCGTCTCCTCCGGCCGAACCCAGCGGCACCGCCTGAGCCGCGGCGGCGACCGCCAAGCGAACTGGGCCCTCCACCAGATCGTCCAGAACCGCATGGTCCACGATCCCCGTACTCGCGACTACCGCGACAAACACCTCGCCAAAGGCTGGACACTCGCCGCGGTCTACCGCTCCCTGAAACGCGCCGTCGCCCGAGAGATCTACCAAGCGCTCCTGGGCCACTGCCCCATCCCGAACTACACCGATTTGCGGCCCGCCCGTCAGGCCAAGAACATCACCCTCACCAACGCCGCAAGACACTTCAACGTCTGGCCGGCGACCATCTCCCAACTCGAGCTCGGCCAACGCCGCGACGACGAACTCGCTGAGACCTACCGCCAATGGCTCATCGCAGCTTGACGAACCATAGGAGCATCAGTCTTCTGCCGGAGAAGGCCGCCGCCGAAACTCTTCAACCTTCGACCCTCTGGCGTGCGGGACATGCCGGGGTGACACTTGGGGAATGGCGACTCGAATGAGGCAACTGTTGTGGAGCGCTGTCGGCGACCTTCGCATCCATCCGGTCCGGAAGTGGATCCGCGCCGAACTCGGGACCCGAATGGTCGTCGACACGCGGGATGCCGTGCTGGTGTGGGAGCCGCGCAGGGTCGTCGCCTCGTATGCCGTGCCCGAGGAACATATCGTTGCTCGCCTGGTGCCAGTGGGCCCACAGGCTGCGGCCGAGATGCCGGTGTCGATGGAGGACGGGCCGCCGATCCTCGACCCGAGCAGCCCCTTCACAGCGCACACGGCGCCTGGTACCCCGCTGACCATCCGCACGCCCGACGGGGACCTACACGCAGCCGCGTTCCGGCCAGACGATCCCGACCTTGCCGGATATGTCATCCTCGATTGGGACGCTTTCACCCAGTGGTACGAAGAGGACGAGCCCGTCATGGGCCACCCACACGACCCGTTCGACCGGATCGACTGCCTGCGCTCGAGCCGCCACGTGCAGGTCGCGCACGACGGCGTCACCCTTGCCGACACCACCAGAGCGACCCTGCTCTTCGAGACACCCCTACCGACGCGTTTCTACCCTCCGCGCGATGACGTCACCATGTCCCTCCTCGAGCCCTCCGCGTCGCGCACCGTCTGCGCGTACAAGGGCCGGACATCGTACTGGCACGCTCGGGTAGCGGATGCACTCCTACCCGACATCGCGTGGTCCTATGAGCAGCCCCTCCACGACGCCGTACCCGTCCAGAACCTCGTCGCCTTCTTCACCGAACGCCTCGATCTCACGATCGACGGCGTGCCCCAGCCTCGACCCCGCACTCCTTGGTCGTAGCGGAGGTCGGCACAACTCTGAACCCAGAATTGACTTGGCTGTGGCAAGGGCGGATGTGGAGGAACACCCTCAGATACCAGTGAGCGGGCCGTGCGGTTCCGGCGGCAGATCGACGATGATCTCGTCGCCCGCGGTCACTTCTCCGCCCCGGGCCACGGTGCCCATGACGCCGACCCGTTTCACGACCTGCCCGTCATCGCCCTTGCGGAGAACCTGCTTGAGGAGGCCGGCCTGGAAGTCGTTGATCTGCTGGCACGGGTTTCGTAAGCCGGTGACCTCGATGATGGCCTCGCCGATCAGCAGTCGTGTTCCAGCTGGCAGACCGAGCACGTCGAGACCGGAGGTGGTGATGTTCTCGCCCAGGTCGCCTGGGCGCACGTCGTGCCCCGCAGCCCGGAGCTCGTCGAACAGTTCTTCATGAATCAGGTGGACCTGGCGCAGATTCGGGGTGCTGGGGTTGGCTCTTACTCGGCTGCGATGCTGCACGGTGACCCCGGATTGGGCATCCCCTTCGACGCCGCTGCCTTCCACGAGCTTGATGATGTCGACGGTCACTTTGCTGAATACGGGACTGACATGCACATGGGCAACGTGAAGGCTCATGCGCGCCATTCAAGCACGTCTCCCACTTGGGGCTCGCCCCGTGGACGGGGGGGTTGTGGCAGTGGGAGTGGCCATCGCCCGCTTGGCGGCATGAGCGGATGCCTCCGCCCGAGGCAGGGAGACCGGCTCCCAGTCCACGGCGCAGGGCGCAGTCCAAGTGGCCCACCGGGTGGAGCACCCATCGGACCGCGCTGTCAGTGTTGCTGGAACCCTGCTCGGGTGTAGAGCGCGAGAGCCGCTGGGGAAGTGCCCTCGCCGACGCGCAGCGAGAGTGTGTCATCCCCGGCCCGCGCGCAGGCGTGCACCGCTGTATCGAGCAGCGCTCGGGCGACGCCCAGGCCTCGC
>DGBM01000082.1 GCA_002384765.1 Demequinaceae bacterium UBA4004 | reverse complement strand
TTCTCCTTCCCCGACGAGATCGGCTCCGGCCTCGTGGTCTTCCACCCCAAGGGCGGCGTGATCAAGCGGGTGATGGAGGACTACGTCCGCCAGCGGCACATCGAGGAGGGCTTCGACTACGTCGGCACCCCCCACATCAGCAAGGAGGGGCTTTTCCACACCTCCGGACACCTGCCCTACTACAAGGACACGATGTTCCCGCCGATGGAGTTCGAGGGATCGGACTACTACCTCAAGGCGATGAACTGCCCGATGCACAACCTGATCTACCGCTCGCGTGGCCGCTCGTACCGCGAGTTGCCGCTGCGGCTCTTCGAGTTCGGCACGGTGTACCGCTACGAGAAGTCGGGCGTGGTCCACGGCCTGACCAGGGCGCGAGGCTTCACCCAGGACGACGCCCACATCTACTGCACCCGTGAGCAGATGAAGGACGAGCTGACCACCACGCTGAACTTCGTGTTGGGACTGCTCAAGGACTACGGCCTGACCGATTTCTACTTGGAACTGTCCACCAAGAACCCGGAGAAGTTCGTGGGTGAGGACGATGCGTGGGAAGAGGCCACCGAGACGTTGCGCCAGGTGGGCATTGAGTCGGGCCTCGAGTTGAGAGACGATCCGGGCGGCGCCGCCTTCTACGGACCCAAGATCTCCGTGCAGACGCGAGACGCGATCGGCCGGTCGTGGCAAATGTCCACCATCCAGTTGGACTTCAACCTGCCCGAACGATTCGAACTCGAATACACGGCCGCCGACAATTCCCGCCAGCGCCCGGTCATGATCCACCGCGCGCTGTTCGGCTCCATCGAGCGCTTCTTCGCGATCCTGACCGAGCACTACGCGGGCCAGTTCCCCGTGTGGCTCGCGCCCGTTCAGGTCAGGGCGATACCCGTGGCGGAGGCGTTCAACGACTACCTCGCCGACATCGCGGCCCAGTTGCGCGCCAAGGGCGTCCGAGTCGAGGTCGACACCTCCGACGAGCGCTTTCCCAAGAAGATTCGCACCGCATCCAAGGAGAAGGTTCCGTTCGTGCTCATCGCCGGCGGCGACGATGTCGAGGCCGGCGCAGTGTCGTTCCGGCTGAGGGACGGCAGCCAGGACAACCAGGTGCCCGTGGACGTTGCGGTGGCACGCATCGAAGAAGCAATCGAGACGCGGGCGCAGGTCTGATGGTGGAGTGGACCGACGCAGAGACGATGGGCGGGGAGCCCGATGGCTTCGAGCGCCTGTGGACGCCGCATCGGATGGCGTATGTCAAGAACGCGTCGGACCGTCCGGACATGGACGGCGCCCACCAGTGCCCCTTGTGCAAGACGCCCGAGGACAACGACCGCGACCATCTCATTGTGTACCGTGGCACCGCTTGTTACGTGGTGCTGAATCTGTACCCGTACAACCCCGGCCATCTCATGATTTGCCCGTACCGCCACGTAGGCTGGTACACGGAGATCACCGATGCCGAGCGCGACGAGATGTCGGCGTTGACGCAGAGTGGCATGCGGGTGCTTCGGCATCTGACGGGGACCGCAGGCTTCAACGTCGGCATCAATCAGGGCAAAACCGGCGGCGCCGGTATTCATGAGCACTTGCACCAACACGTGGTGCCACGGTGGGTCGGAGATTCGAATTTTCTGCCCATCATCGCGAGAACCAAGGCGTTACCCGAGCTTCTCGACGACACGTGGCAGCGTGTCAGTGAGGCGTGGGCGAAGACCGCTTAGCGGTCCAACGAGGAGAACACATGTTTGGCAAGCTGCGGCCCGTCATGGCCGCAATCTGGAGGGCTCCCGCGAGCGCACTCGTCAAGGCGGGAGTGCACCCCAACGCCGTCACGATGGTGGGCACCGTCGGCGTGGTGGTGGGCGCTATCGTGTTCTTGCCTCGCGGCGGAGCCGCGCTGTTCTGGGGCGTCCTCGTCATCACCTTCTTTGTGATCACCGACATGCTTGACGGCACCATGGCTCGGCTGTCTGGCAAGAGCAGCCGCCTCGGCGCGTACCTCGACTCAACCCTCGACCGCGTGGCCGACGCCGCCATCTTTGGCGCGCTCGTGTGGGGCTTTCGCGTCGACGAGCCGTGGACGGCGCTGGCCGCACTGATGTGCCTGACGCTGGGTTCCTTCGTTCCTTATGCCAAGGCCCGGGCCGCGAGTCTCGGGATCGAGACCGCGAACGGCATCGCGGAGCGGTCCGACCGCCTCGTCATCGGCCTGACCGCGACTGGACTCGTCGGCCTGGGTCTGCCGCTGATGGTGCTCACGGTCACGTTGTGGCTGCTTGCCGCCGCGTCCGCGTTCACGGTGGGACAACGCACGTGGACGGTTGTCACAGTGCAGATGGACGAGAATCGCGCGGCGAGTAAGGCCTCTGAAGCGTCGGCGTCGGCGGATCACACGTCCAACGGATGAACGCCTTTGTTGTGGCGTGGAGAGTGTCGCGCCGTGCGCCGGTCAGCGCGATCCGCGCTGCGGCCTGGCTTGTCGCCATGTACGGGTGGGTGAGGAATGCCAAGCCGGCGCGGCGTCTTGAACACAATCTGAACCGCGTGACCGGCCTGGAGGGTCGCGAACTGCGTCGCCTGAGCCGCCGGGGTATGGCGTCGGCCGCCAGATACTACGCGGACGTGCTCGAACTGCCGCGGATGAGCGGAGACGTCATCGACGCCAGGGTGCGCATGGAAGGCTTCGACGACGTCGCGTGGGTGCTCGAGCGCGAAGCTGGCGCGGTGGCCGTGCTGGGCCACTCGGGCAACTGGGATCTGATCGGCGCCTACGCATGCCGCAACGTCATCAAGATCACGAGTGTGGCGGAGGTGCTCGAGCCGCGAGAGGTGTACGACGAGTTTGTCGCGTTCCGCGAGCGCCTGGGCATGCAGATTCTGGGCCACGAGGGTGGCGCGACCTTTCGGCAGTTGCTGCGCATCACCACATCCGAGCACACGCTGGTGTGTCTCTTGAGTGACCGCGACCTTTCCGGAAGCGGCGTTCAGGTGTCGATGTGGGGTCATCAGGTGCGTGTGGCGCCGGGTCCCGCCGCGCTGGCACTGGCCGCGCACACCGTGCTCCTGCCTGTCGGAGTTCGCTACGAACGCCTGCACGGCGCCCGCCGTCGCGCCGCCAAATCACGCTGGGGCGTGGTGATGACGTTCAACGAGGCTCTCTTGCCGGAGCACTTCACCGGACGTGACAAGGTGGACACCATGAGTCAGGCGTGGGCCGAGTCAGTTGCGCGCACCATTGCCGCGCACCCCGAGGATTGGCACATGCTCCAACGATTCGGCTGGGTGGAGGTCTAGGTGCGCATCGGCATCGTGTGCCCCTACTCGCTGGATCGGCCAGGGGGCGTGCAGTTGCACGTGATTGACCTGGCCGAGGCGCTGATACGCAGGGGTCACCATGTGTCCGTGCTGGCCCCGTCGGCCACCGACACCGGGCTACCCGACTACGTGCGCTCGGCGGGCCGGTCCATCCCCGTGCACTACAACGGCTCCACCGCACGGCTCACCTTCGGCCTGGTCGCGGCCGCGCGCGTACGACGCTGGATGGCCGACGGCAACTTTGACGTGGTGCACCTTCACGAGCCGGGAGCGCCGTC
>DGBM01000180.1:5461-6074 GCA_002384765.1 Demequinaceae bacterium UBA4004 | reverse complement strand
GCGGGCGTGTTGCCCGGGTTCACAAAGTGCAGGCCCTCGCGCGCGGCGAGGCGGACCGCGAAGTCGGCGGCCTGGGCCATGTCCGAGCCCTCCAGCAGGGCGCGCGCACCCCAGGCGCGCACGGCCTGCGCCTTGCCAAACGGCGTGCTGCGTGGCATCACGATGGTGGCCGCGACGCCTGCGCGCCCGGCGGCGTACGCCAAGGACTGCGCGTGGTTGCCGGTGGAGACGGTGATCAGCCCGGCCGCGCGCTCCGCGGGGGACAGGGTCGCCAGCAGGTTGAGCCCGCCGCGCACCTTGAAGGCGCCGGTGGGCTGGACGTTCTCGTGCTTGACGATGGCGCGGGAGCCCACGGCCGCATCCAGCACCGGGTAGGACCAGGCGGGCGTGGGGGGCAGCAGGTCGCGTAGGCGTTCGGCCGCCGCGTAGACGCCGTCAACGGTGAGCTTCTCCATGCCTTGATGGTCGCGCACCAACTATGCATCGGTCCAATGATAGTTGTCGACCATACACATAGATGTCATTGATACAATGGGCGCATGATCGACGTCACCCGCCTTCAAGTGCTCGTGGCCCTGGCCAAGTACGGCACCGCATCGGCCGCCGCCGAGGC
>DGBM01000180.1:650-5450 GCA_002384765.1 Demequinaceae bacterium UBA4004 | reverse complement strand
GCGCCTCGCGGCGAGGGGAGAGGAGATCCTCGGCCTCATGTCGCGCGCCTCCACCGAACTCGCGTCCGCCGTCTCCCTGCAGAGCGGCCACGTGCGGCTTGCGATCTTTCCGTCCGGCATGGCCACCCTCGCCCCGCGTATCGTCACCGAACTGGCGGCACGCCACCCCGGACTGCAACTCGACATCGTGGAGGCTGAGCCTCCTGAGGCGGAGCGCCTGCTGATCGAGGGCGCCGTGGACCTGGCCATCACCTTCACCTACCCCGATTACGAGTGCAGCGACGCGGTCACGTCGGAGGTGTTGGGCGAGGACCCGCTCTTCCTGGTGACGCCCCCGCGCAGGCACATCGACGGCACCATGGCGGTGACGGGCCTCGCGGCCTTCCAGGACGACGACTGGATGGCCGGCTGTGAGCGCTGCCGCGGCTACCTGGTGAGCGCGTGCGCCCAGGCAGATTTCACGCCCAACATCCGGTTCGCCTCCGACGACTATGTGGCGGTCCAGGCGCTCATCGCCGTGGGCCACGGGGTCACGATGCTTCCCGGCCTGGCACTCGCCGCGCACCGACATCCCGACGTCGAGGTGACCCGCGTCGAGGGAGCGGCCCGTTCCCTGCGGCTGCTGTCGCTCGGCCGCCCGCCGTTGCCGCCGGCACTCGAGGCGGCGAGCCGCGTGATCCGCGAGGTGGTGACCGCCGCGGCGCCAGCGAGCGCCTGATGCGCCGTCATCGCCTGTTCCCACAGGTCTACGCCGCGGCCCGGCATAGGCTGGGACCGTGATTGTCAACGACCTTGAAACCGACCACGGCATCATCCGCTGGCGCGAGAGCGGCGACCCCGATGCCCCCATCGCCGTGATCTGGCATCACGGCACCCCCGGGATCGGCGCCCCGCCCGGCCCGCTCTTGGAGGCGTCGGAGGCGCGGGGCATCCGGTGGCTGGGCTTCGACCGGCCCGGTTACGGCGGCACCACCGCGTCGGATTCCTGGAGCATCGCTGACGCCGCAGCCATGGCGGCCAGCGTCGCCGATGCGGCAGGCGCAGGGGCCTTCGCCGTGGTCGGCCATTCCGGCGGGGGACCGCACGCGCTCGCGTGCGCGGCGTTGCTGGGCGAGCGCGTGACCGCGGCCATCTCGATCTCCGGACTCGCCCCCCATGACGCCGATGGCCTCGACTGGTACGCCGGCATGTACGAGGGCGGGGTGTCGGAGTTACGCACCGCCATCAACGGTCACGACGCCCTGCACCTGCTCCTGGAGGAATCGGACTACGACCCGGAGATGTTCACGCCCGAAGACCACGCCGCGCTCGAAGGCGAGTGGGACTGGTTCAACGGCATCGCCGCCGCAGGGACCGCCGAGGGCGTCCACGGGATGGTGGCCGACGACGTCGCCTACGTGAACGATTGGCGCTTCAGCCCCGCCGCCGTCACCCAGCCGACGCTGGTGGTGCACGGGACCGAGGACCGCATCGTCCCCGTGGCGCACGCGCACTGGCTGGCGGATCGCATCGCAGGCGCCGAACTGTGGGAGCGCCCCGGCGCCGGCCACCTGTCCGTGATGCACGCCGGCGAGCAGATGCTCGACTGGCTGGTGACCCACGCGTAGGCGGGTCCCCGAGGCGGCCCGGTAGGCGCTTTTGCCAGGGGTAGGGTGGCGGAATGGAGGCCAGCCGATGACCACATCCTTCGCGGTGACCCGCAATCCCGCCCCAGCGTCGGACGCCGACCGCGCCCGACTCATGGACTCCCCGCCCTTTGGCACGGTATTCACGGACCACATTGCCAAGGCCACGTGGACGCTCGACGGCGGTTGGGGCGACCACCGAGTCGAACCCTTCTCCGACCTCACGCTCCACCCAGCCGCGCTGGTGCTGCACTACGGCCAGCAGGTGTTCGAGGGTCTCAAGGCGTACCGCTGGGCCGACGGTTCGGTCCACCTGTTCAGGCCCGAGGCGAACGCGGCCAGGCTCGCGGCATCGGCGCGCAGACTCGCGCTGCCCGAGCTTCCCCAAGAGGACTTCCTGGCGTCGATCGATACCCTCCTGAGTGTGGACGCCGCGTGGGTGCCGGGGGAGCCGGAGACCAGCCTGTACCTGCGGCCCACGATGATCGGCACCGAGGCATGCCTGGGCGTGCGCCCGTCCCTGACGGTCGAATACCTGCTGCTGGCCTCGCCCGTGGGCGCCTACTTTGCCGGTGGAGTGAAGCCCGTGTCGATCTGGGTGGCGCAGGGCTTCCACCGCGCGGGCGCCGGCGGCACCGGGCAGGCCAAGACTGCCGGAAACTACGCGGCGTCCATGCTTCCGCAGCAGCAGGCTCAAGACCACGGCTGCGGGCAGGTGCTGTTCCTGGACGCACGCGAGGACAGGTACATCGAGGAGCTGGGCGGCATGAACGTGTTCGCGGTGCTGGCCGACGGCTCGGTGGTGACCCCGCGCGTCACCGGCACCATCCTCGAGGGTGTCACGCGGGACTCGATCATCGACCTGCTGCGCCACGACGGTCGCGAGGTGGTCGAGCGCGACATCGAGCTCGAGGAGCTGCGCGCGGGCGTGTCCCGCGGCGAGGTGGTCGAGGTCTTTGCGTGCGGCACGGCGGCCGTGGTGACCCCCGTGGCACGGCTCGTGTCGCCCGATTTCGACCTCACGGTGGGTGAGGGAGAACCGGGCGAGGTCACGATGACGGTGCGCGAGCGGCTCACGGGCATTCAGTACGGGCGATTCGACGACGCCTTCGGTTGGATGCGGACCGTCGGCTGACGCTCGGCTCTGGGTGAAATTGGTCCCCGGGACACTCGTAACTTACGGCCCCGTAGGTTACGCTCTGGGTATGACCCGCACAGTGTTGTCGTCACCCGGTTTGGCCGTCACCCCCGAGCGGATGCACGTGGCCGCCATGCTCGCGGACCGGGTGGCCGCGGACCCGGATCGCGTCTTCGCGGAAGTGAAAGATGACCAGGGGGAATGGTCCCCGGTGACCTTGGGCGAGTTCTCCAGCGGTGTCCGTGGCGTGGCCAAGGGATTGATGGCCGCTGGGGTGGGGCTGGGCGACCGCGTCGGCATCGTGGGCGACACCCGCATCGAGTGGTCGATCATGGACTTCGCAATCTTCACCGCCGGGGCCGTGACGGTCCCGATCTACCCCTCGTCCTCCTCCTCCCAATTCGACTGGATCCTGTCCGACGCCGGGATTCGGGTGGTCGCCGCAGAGAGGCCCGAGAACCGGGAGAGCCTCGCGGCGCTCGACAACGCGCCCGCAATCTTCGGCCTCGACGCGGCCGCAATGGACGAGCTCGCGCTCCTGGGCCAAGGCATCTCCGATGCCGAACTCGACGCCCGCACGGAGAACGTCACCCTCAAGGACCTCGCCACGATCATCTACACGTCCGGCACCACGGGCAGACCCAAGGGAGCCATGCTCACGCACGGCAACCTGGTGGAGCACTCCAGGAACGTCAAGCTCGACCAGGACTTTGGCGGCTTTGTGCAGGGCGAGACGCGGGTGCTGCTGTTCCTGCCGCTCGCGCACGTGTTTGCGCGCTTCGCGATGCTGGTCGCCCTGCAAGGGGGAGCGGTGATCGGCTATTCACCCACCCACAAGACGCTCGCCGCGGACCTCAAGAGCTTCCGGCCCACCTGGATGCCGCTCGTGCCACGCGTGCTCGAGACCATCTACAACCGGGCCGACACCTCGATGCATGGCGTGCGCAAGACGCTCTTCCGCTGGTCAGCGGGGGTCGCCCGTGAGATGTCTATTGCCCGGGAGCACGGCGGCGCCGGCGCCTCACTCAAGGTTCGCTACGCCGTCGCCGACCGATTGGTCCTGGGCAAGATCCGTCACCTGCTGGGCGGCCAACTGGCCTATGTGCTCTCTGGCGGCGCGCGCCTCACGCCCGAGGTGGGGCATTTCTTCCGCGGGCTTGGCGTGGAGGTGTTGCAGGGCTATGGGCTCACCGAGACCACGGCCGCGCACTCGGGTTCTCCAGATAAGACGGGAATCATGGGCACGGTGGGCAAGCCCATCGCCGGCGGCATGCTCACCTTGGCCGACGACGGCGAGATCCTGACCAAGGGCATCAACACCTTCGCGGGCTACTGGAACGCGCCCGAGCTCACCGCCGAGGTCATGCGTGACGGCTGGTTCGCCACGGGCGATCTGGGCGAGATCCGGGACGGCGCGCTCACGATCGTGGGCCGCAAGAAGGAACTGCTGGTGCTGTCCTCGGGCAAGAACGTGCAGCCCGCGGTGCTCGAGGATGCCATGCGCTCGCACCCCGCCATCCAGGACACGGTGGTGGTGGGGGAGGGACGCCACTTTGTGTCCGCCCTGGTCGCGCTGGACGAGACGCTGTTGGGGGCCTGGCTGACCGCGCACAAGTTGCCCGAGATGGACGTCGGGCAGGCCTCGGTGAACGAGCGCGTGCGTGAATTGGTGGGTCGCGCGATCGCGGCCGCCAACGAGCACGTCTCTCGCGCTGAATCGATCCGTGAGTACCGGATCCTGCCGCGGGGACTTGAGGAGGCTCGCGAGGAGATGACCGCGTCGCTCAAGATCCGCCGCGAGGTGATCCTCACCCACTTCTCCGACGTGGTGGAAGAGATCTACTCCCGCACGATGCCGACGCAGGGCGGCTCCGCATGACCCAGCGCCGGGAATCACGCACGGGTCTCAGTCGTTGATGACCGCGTGACTACTCTCGCAACCATCGGTGCCGGCAATATCGGCACCAACGTCGCCCTGGCTGCCATTCAAGCCGGCTACGACGTCGTCCTGTCCAATTCACGCGGTCCCGAGTCGTT
>DGBM01000180.1:351-579 GCA_002384765.1 Demequinaceae bacterium UBA4004 | reverse complement strand
CCAACAACTACTACCCGCAGCGCGACGGCCGCATTGCAAGCCTCGACGCCAACGAGACCACCACCTCAGAGATGCTGCAGGCGCATCTTCCCGACAGCCACGTGGTGAAGGCGTTCAACAACATCTACGCCGCCCAGATCCCGACCGACGGCGGCCCCAAGGGCGCTCCCGGCCGGCGCGCACTGCCCATCGCGGGCAACGACGCCGACGCGAAGGCGACCGTGGCTG
>DGBM01000180.1:0-277 GCA_002384765.1 Demequinaceae bacterium UBA4004 | reverse complement strand
GGCCGCCGCGACCGTGACATGCGGGGCGGCGGCCAGGTCCACGTCCACGCGTAGCGCCTCTGACGTGAGCGCGCCGCGCACCACGTAGGTCATGCGCTCGTTCTCGAGCTTCTCCACGGTGACGGTTCCCCGCACCAGCCACGGGTGCGCCTTCCTGAGCGCGATCGCTTCCCGGTGTGCGTGCAGCACGCGGGCGGCGTCCACGGTCTGCGCCCAACCCGCCGGGGGAGTGGGCGGATACTCGGGGCGCACGGCGTCGTCCCCGCCCGCGCGCTCC
>DGBM01000016.1 GCA_002384765.1 Demequinaceae bacterium UBA4004 | reverse complement strand
ACATCAGGTCGGTGCCGATGTTGCAGGGCCCGACGATCGCCGCAGTGGCCTTCGTCCTGGTCATGTCAGGTCCTTCCCTTGGTCGCGAACCGGGCGGTGACGCTGCCGAGTCCGCTGAACGTTCCGGTGACCGTGTCCCCGGGGTTGATCGAGGCCATGGCGCACACCGACCCGGGCAGAACCACGTGGCCGGTCTCCAGGGTCACCCCTCGCGCCCCCAGCGTGTTGGCGAGCCAGACCAGCGAGTTGATCGGCGACCCGAGCACGGCTCCGCCGGCGCCGGTGCCGACGACCACGCCGTTGCGGGTCATCACCGCCCCCATCAGGCGCAGGTCGATCTCGTGCAGCGGCGTGGGGGTAGAGCCGAGTACCACGGCGCCCGAGCTGGCGTTGTCGGCAATCGTGTCGACGAGGCCGATCTTCCAGTCCTCGATCCGGCTGTCCACGATCTCGAGGGCGGGCAGCACGAAGTCGACGGCGGCGATCGCCTCGTGCACGGTGACGCCCGGGCCGCGCAGGGGCGCCTTGAGGACGAACGCCACTTCCGGCTCGATGCGTGGCTGGAGGAAGCGGTCCATGGGGATCGGGTCGTGCTCCAGGTAGAAGAAGTCATCGAGCAGATGACCGAAGTCAGGGTTGCTCACGCCGAGAAGGTGCTGCATCGCGGCGCTGGTCAGCCCCACCTTGTGGCCCTTGACCGTCCGGCCGCCGGCGAGGAGTTCTTCGATCTGCAGGATCTGGATCGCGTAGGCGTCCTCAAGTTTCATGTCGTCGTAGGTCGAAGTGAGCGGCGCGATCGGCTTGCCGGTCGCGTAGGCGTCGAGCAACAACCGGGCTGCCTCGGCCCGCGTGGCCTGGTCCATGGCACCGTCCGTCACAGGTCTAGCTCCAACCGGTCGCAGGTGGGTTTCGAACAACAAATCATCATCTTGTCCATGGCCGTCTGCTCCTTCCTGGTCAGCACCAGGTCCTGATGGTCGACGGTCCACGACACGATCGGGGTGACACAGGATCCGCAGATCCCGTCACGGCAGTCGTTCTCGACCTCGATCCCCAGCGCGAGGACGGTCTCGAGAATGTTGGCCTCGGGCTTCATCCGAAGGGTGTGCCCCGTCCTGGCCAGCACCAGCTCGTAGTTCTCGCCGTCGAGGGGGACGGGCTCCTTGGGCGGCACACCCGTCCTGCTGAACAGCTCGAACCTGACCAGGTCGTGATCGGGCCCGTGGACGGACTCGGCTGCCGACTCGACCGCACGTAGCAGGGCGAGGGGCCCGCACACGTAGATGAGGCCCCTGTCGGGGAGATGCTTGACCACCTCGTCAAGGTCCGGCCTGCCGTCCCGGTCCTCAGCCAGGAAGGTGACCCTGTCCCCGAGTGTGCCGAGCCGGTGGCGAAACGCCATCGACTCCTCGGTGCGGCCGCCGTAGACCAGCCGAAAAGCCCGGCCCTCCCGGTCGAGGTGCTCGGCGAAGGCCATGATCGGCGTGATCCCGACGCCGCCGGCGACGAGCGCGTGGAACGGCGCGTCCTCGAGCGCGAAGCTCTGCTTCGGACGGGTAACCAGCAGCCGGTCACCGACCCGCAGCTCGTCATGCATGTAGACGGATCCGCCTCGAGCCTCGGGCTCGCGCAGCACGGCGATCTGCCACGAGGACAGGTCGCGTGGATCCCCGCAGAGCGAGTACTGCCGAGTGGAGCCGTCAGGGACGTAGACGTCGATGTGAGCCCCGGGCTCCCATGCGGGCAGGGGCTTGCTGCCCTCGATCCAGGAAAGGCGCAGCGAGAGCACCCCCTCGGCCTTGAGGGTCATCCAGGTCACCCGGAGCTCACGCTGCTCAACCATGGTGGTCTTCAGGGGACAGGCCGAGGAGCTTGCGCACCTCGGCGTACGACGTGTCGGGGTCAGAGACGTCGAGCCACACCGACGTGATGCCGATCTCCTCGGCGCCGCGGATGTTCGTCATCTGGTCGTCGAGGAAGAGCATGTCGGTGAAGGAGACTCCCACGGAAAAGGGTCGAATGCCCGTGCGGTTTCGCTCCGCCTGGTCCAGCTCGTGCGCCGCCGCGTGAATATGGTTGGCGTGGTCTTCGCCAATTCGCTCAGGCACAACTCGCATCTCGCTTCCCTAAATACATTTTCTTCGCCGACTGATTCTTACGCTTCCGCCACCGTCTCACCAGAGTGTGGCGTGCCACCGTTACGCAACGACTCCGCAACTGACCCATTGATCCAGACCGTGATGCGGATCATCGAGGCCCACTAGGCCTAGCCTCGAACTTTCATCGGGTGCCGTCGGCGGGCGATGAAAGTTTGAGGCTAATTAACAATGCCGGAGCCGGTCGATTCGCCATGGCCCCATGATTTCAAAAATCCAAGCGTCCAGGAACTAACCACACGCCAATAGAACTCAAGGTCAACGGTGCACGACAATTGGGTTGGTTGAGTGTCGGCTCTCGTTACTCAAAGTCGTGTAGACACCCTGCTGTTGTAGTGCAAACGCGACCGCTAGCGAAACTGCTAGCCGCTTGGGCCCTGACCGCGACGCCCCGATAAGAACGCACGACGTTTCTCCGGACCGACATCGAATAATCACCGCCAGGGGGCGTTGCACCGTTGCAATGACAGAGGTCGCGGATTCATGGTCGAGCATGAGCGCAACACGCAATTCCAAGGTCCCCCCGTAGCGGGACGGAGCTCTATCGTGTAGAGTCCGCGCCGCCATACCACCGATTCAACGATCGCGGTACCGGACGGGAGCTCATCTACGGAAAGCGGCGCACCGAGACATGCGTCAGCCCCGCCCCGTTGCGTCAGCATCAATACCTCCAGAGAGACTAATGATAGGTTCCTAGGGACCACGATATCGGTAATCAATGTCCGAGACGATGACGCGAGAGCCAAACCCGGATCACCGTTCATGCGCGGGTGAATCGATCAAATATCTCGTGATGCCTATCACCGAACACCACGCAACTTTGAACCCCCAACACGACATCGCAGAGCATATCTACCGCTACGCCCTGAACACCA
>DGBM01000326.1 GCA_002384765.1 Demequinaceae bacterium UBA4004 | reverse complement strand
GCCGAGCTCGAGTTCGTATTCGTCGATGACCTCACCGATCTCATCGTCGGTCATGTGCTCGTGGTTGATGGTGACGCCGATGACCTTGGTGTCGGCGAATGCCTCGATGAGCGCGATCTCGCTGGCCACGGTCGGCATCGGGAACATCGGGAAGTCTCCCAGCGTCTTGCGCTTCGGAGCGTGCTGCACGATGACTCCGGTCGGTCTGCTTCCTCGCAGGATGTAGGCGGAGGTCAGATAGGCGGGGTGGCTGAGCGCTCCCTGGCCCTCGACCACGATGACGTCGGGGCTCTCGCCTTCGTACGCTGCGACGACCTGGTGCTCCACTTCACCCGAGCAGAACTGGGGAACCAGTGCGTCGAGGGCAACCCCGTACTTGCCGCCCTGGATGAGAGAGGTCTGCCCGGTGCCGACCAAGACCGCCTTTATGCCCTTGGCGTTGAGCGATTCGACGAGCAGGGNNGGAGACTGGCGGCTGCGAACTCGATGTCGTCATTGAGGAATTCGTGGAGGCCGTTGATGATGTGCATGCCCCGGGCGATGCCCTCGAGCAGCACGACCCGCTGAGCGCTCGTGAGGAGTCCATCGGCGGGTGCGACACCGCAGATGAGATAGTCGGGAACGCGCCCGGCGTGGGCGATGGCTTCGGCGAGGGTTGCGAGCACGGGGATGCCGTTGGGCGTGCCGTCGAGAAACATGCCGGCATCCGCTCCGGAATGCGTGCTGTCGATGACGCTCAAGATCTCGTACTTCTCGGAATGACGCACCAGCCCGTTGGCTGTTTTGCCATCCTGCTCGCCGAATTGACCCTCGCAATAGACGATGGCCGTGGTGCCGTCGGGCAGCGAGGCCGTGACGAAATCGGAACTGGGGGTAGACAGGAGCATGACAATCCTCTGAATATTCAGAGGAGGCGACGGAATCGTGGCCGGCCAGATAGCCCAACGGTCAACGAGAAGTCTTCCCTGATCCGACATTCGCCGGAACTACTATGATACCCGCCTGCCGGACGAGCGCGTTCGTTGTGCCATGATGGGACTCGAACCGTCCGGGGGGTAGCGTTCCATCGCCCTTTCACGCACGTATACCGCGAAAGGCATGATCATCGTCGACTCTGGAATCCGTGGAAAGTTCTTCGACTTCATAGACGACCCCTGGAAGCATGTCGGCAGGGAACACCACGCGGCCCGGTTCTTGCCGGACGGACTGCTCGTCGTCGACCGCGACGGCGTCATCGTCGCGTTCGGGCCCTTCGCCGATATCTCCGCGGAGCACCCAGGCATCGAGATCACCGTCATCGAAGATCGGATCATCACGCCGGGGTTCATCGACGGGCACGTGCACGTACCTCAGACTCGCGTCCTCGGCGCCTTCGGCCAGCAGCTGCTGCCGTGGCTCAACGATACCGTCTTTCCCGAGGAGGCGCGGTACAGCGATCACGATTACGCGCACAAGGGTTCGGAGCGATTCTTCGAGAATGTGCTCGCGGGCGGAACGACGACGGTACAGGCGTTCACGACGACCTCGCCCGTGGCCACCGAAGAGTTCTTCGAAGCCGCCTCGCGCCGCAACATGCTCGTCATCGGCGGCGTCACCGGCATAGACCAGTTCGCGCCGGAGAACACCACGAGCACTCCGGAGGAGTTCTACGCCGACAGCAAGGCGATGATCGAGAAGTACCACGGCAAGGGCCGCAACCTCTATGCGATAACGCCGCGCTTCGCCCTGGGTGCGACGGGAGAGCTCCTTCTGGCCTGTCAGAGGCTGAAGGAGGAGCATCCTGATCTGTGGGTCAACACCCACATCTCGGAGAACCCGCTCGAGATCACCAACGTTCTGCGCGCGCACCCGGACTGCACCGACTACCTCGGGGTCTATGAGAAGTACGGACTGGTCGGACCCAAGTTCTCGGGCGGCCACGCGATCTGGCTCTCCGACAATGAGTTCGGCCGTCTGTCCGACAGCGGCGCGGCCGTCGTGTTCTGCCCGTGCTCGAACCTGTTCCTCGGGAGCGGGATCTTCCGTCTCGGCAAGGCGACCGACCCCGACCGGCGAGTGAAGATGTCGTTCGGCACCGACATGGGAGGCGGCAACCGGTTCAGCATGATCAGCGTGCTGGACGAGGCGTACAAGGTCGGGATGCTGGGCAACACACTCCTCGACGGCAGCACGAATCGCATCACCCAGGACCTGGCTCAATCAGAGCGCAGCAAGCTCTCGCCCTACCGCGCGTTCTGGTCTGTGACGTTGGGCGGGGCTGAGGGGCTCTACATCGATGACCTGGTCGGCAACTTCGAAGTGGGCAAGACGGCCGACTTCGTGGCCCTCGACTGGAACGCCGGGCCGAGCGCAATGGAGTGGCACGAGTCGCTGTTCTTCGACGCCGCCGGACCCACCACGATGGACGAGGCCGCGCACGCGCTCTTCGGCATCATGATGGTCGGCGACGACCGGAACGTCGACGAGACCTGGGTCGCCGGCGTGCGCCTCTACAAGCGGAACTGACGCCCGTGAAGAGTCTCGCCGTCGTCGACGACGTCCCCGTCTCTCTCGTCATCCACCGCAAAGTCGCCGCCGACGACACCGCCGCGTTCGAGAAGTGGATCGAGTCGTCAGGCGAGGCGCTCGCCGCCGCGCCGGGGTACGTCGGCGGCACGGTGATCACTCCCTCGCCGACACGGGACGACTGGACCCTCGTGCAGCGCTTCGCGAATGCGGACTCGGCGCGCGCGTGGCTGGCCAGTCCGGCCAGGCATGCCGGCTACGCGCAGATCGATGATCTGGAGATCCTCGACGAGGACGTCGCGCTGTTCCGTGAGGAATCCCCGGAAAGCACTGATGGCGTGTCGGTGATCATCTCCTCGAGAGTGCCGCAGGGGTTGGACGACGAGTTCCTCGCCTGGCAGGAGCGCATCTCGGATGCCGAGGCGCGATTTCGCGGATTCCGCGGCCACCGGGTCCAACGTCCGGTCGCGGGGGTCCAGGAGGAGTGGGTCGTCATCCTCACGTTCGATACCGATGAGAACCTGGCGGCCTGGATCGAGTCCGATGAGCGGACACGCCTCCTGGCTGAGGGGCAGCGGTTCAACGCCGACATGTCGGTCGAGAAGACAAGCTTCGGCTTCGACTTCTGGGGGCCGCGGACGCAGACCGTTCGCGAACCGGTGATGAAGAACAATCTGCTCGTTCTGTTGGCGCTGTACCCGATCGTCTTCGCGTGGGGCTATTTCGTGAGCACACCGCTCTTCGAAGGCCCGCACTCCATTCCGTTCTGGCTATCGCTGTTCGTCGGCAACTTCGTCAGCACGCAGCTGCTCGGCTGGTTCGTGATGCCCTGGGTGTTCAAGCGCTTCGCGTGGTGGCTCAAGCCGAAGCCCGGCTGGCGCGCGCAGATCCTGGGATTCGGCATCCTCCTCGTCGTCTACGCCGCGTCGATGGCCTGCTACGCCTGGCTCCTCTCTCTCGTCGCCTAGACGATGCAGGTTTTCGCTGCCGTGAGGCCTCGGAAACTCAAGCCTGCGTGTGCTCCGGTCGTGCCCGGTCCAGCCCGTCCAAGAGCAGGTCAAGACCGAAGTCGAATTCGCTGCTGAAGTTGTAGCCGGGCTGGAGGACGTGCTTCGCGGTCAGCTCGGCGAGGTACGGATACTCGGCCATTGCGAGCTGGGCGAGCATGATCTGTGCCATCGCCGCGGCCTCCTCCTCGGTGGAAAACGGAAGAGTCTTCTCCTGCATGGCGAAGCCGTAGATGTAGCTGTCCACCGCTGCGATGGCGCGCGCTGTCAGCGGGAGCGAGAAGCCGGCGTTGCGAAATGTTCCGAGCACTCGATCGTGGTGTCGCAGTGTGGCAGGACCGGACCGAGTCGAGGGCGTCCCGCTGGGACTTCCGCAACTGGTCGCAGCGGACATCAAGCCTTATCGCCGGATTCGCGCTCGCAGGGATGGCGGTGGCGATGCCGATCGGGTATTTCGGTGGCATCGTTCCGCTCATAGAAGAACAGATCGGTCGTGGTCGGACGCAGAACGGCCGGCTCGATCTCGTACTTCGACGTCGGATCACGGGATGTGCCAGAACTGGTCGCCCAGCCCGTAGACGTTCCAGATCCACCAGGCTTGCCAGGCCAGGCAGGCTATGAGCACGCTGATTCGCCAGGCGAGGCTCCGCGGTTGAGCCACCGCACCCCAGAGCGGAGCGAGGGGGAACAGCAGTCTGAGCAGGCTCGATTGGGGGAGGAATACGGCGAGGAGGTAGATCAGATAGCTGGCGGCCCAGACGCGGATCTCCACGCCGAGGCGTTGCAGGTGAGGCTCGTATCGGAGGAGGAGCCCGCTGACCACGACGCTGAGCACGACCACGCCCGGAGCCCACCCGGGGTCCAGTCCCCATTCTCGGAACCAGTAGTCGCCGGCCTGGAACCAACCCTCGAAGGGAACGAACCCGCCGTCGTCGCCCATCCAGAGCCGACGCCAGGACAGTTCGGTCTGCAGATAGGCGTCGGGCTGCCCAGTCACCGCTCCGGCGATGACCGACCAGGAGAAGCCGAGCGCCGCCGAGATCAGGGTCAGGGCGGCCAGATGCGCAAGTTCGTGCTTCTGGAGGCGTACGGAGCGGCGCTTGCACCACCGCCACATGCCCAGGCATCCCAACGTGAGTGCAAAGGCGAGCACCCCGGGTCGCACGAACGCCATCACCGGAACGATCAGGTACAGCCAGCGGTACGCGCGCCGCTGCAGGCAGACGATGCCCAGCATGATCAGCAGAAGGAAGAGCGTCTCCGCGTAGGCGACCTGGAACATCGCGGCGAGCGGTGCCGAGGCGAAGAACGCGACCGCCCACAGTGAAGCCGACTCGCCCACCGACTTGACCAGGCTCTGCCGCAACACTAGACAGCAGAAGTACCCCGCGACCAGTGCGATCAGGACCCCGCCCGCCGCCCACGACCCGAGTAGCGTTCCGGTTGCGGCAGCCAACCACGGGTACACGGGCATGAACGCCCAGGCGTTGTGGGCGACATCTCCCGCGTCAGTGAGGGGGAGGTGAGCCGGGTAGCCCTCTACGGCGATGCGCTGGTACCACTGCGCATCCCATGCGAGTACCAGAGTGGGCATGCTCGCGAACGGCCCGAATCTCGAGCCGGGAGGCGACAGCAGTCCGGCCACCAGGAGGAATCCGGTGGTGACGCAGCGCGACGCAAGATAGATCGCGGCGATGCGCAGGGCGCTCGAGTGGCGTACGCGATCCCAGCCGAGGCGGCCTTGGCCGCGCTTCGGGGGTTCGATGCTCAGCGACTCGTTCAGTTTCCCTCCGCGCTCGTGCTAGGCAGTACAGCGCAGAACGGTTGCCGACAGGCAACCAGAGCGTGACCGATCGATGCGGGATCACTTCTCGGTCAACGCCTCCGCGGCAGAATGGGAAACGATCGTCGCGACGCGAGCGGACGGAGCACCTGTTGGCGTGGAACTACCTGCAG
>DGBM01000152.1 GCA_002384765.1 Demequinaceae bacterium UBA4004 | reverse complement strand
ACCGCCTGGGTGTTCGGAAACGAGGCGTGGGGGCTGAGCGCCGACGAGTTGTCGCTGGCAGACCGCGTGATGAGGATTCCCATCTTTGGGCGGGCAGAGAGCCTGAACCTCGGCACCGCCGCCGCGGTGTGCCTGTACGCGTCCGCGTGGGCCGTTAGGCGCTGAGCGAAGGCAGGTGCAGCTTGTCACATTCTGTGGAACGATTCGCCCCTGGTACCCCACAATGGGGGGCATGCGCAGGGCGGCGTGGAAGCGCAGGCTATCTCAGCCCGCCACCCGACTCGCAACGGTGGCAGGGCTCGTTGTCGCGCTCGTAGTCGGCCAGTTCGTGCTCCTGGTCGCTGGCAGCGCGGCCGCCGACACGGAGGCCCGCAATGCGGCGAAGGACTCGATTGAGTACCTTGCAGACGTCTCGCAAGAGCGGGTGCTGAACTCGCTCAGGAGCGTCGACCACGCCGTGCGCGACACCACTCGCTTTGTGCGAGGGGCCGAGCTCGTCGCCTCCGAGCTGCTCAAGGTGTTGAGATCCGAGCTGGAGAACAATGAGTCGGTCGATGCGCTGTCTGTCACCTACCCGAACGGCGAGTTTGCCGAACTCCGACACCCAGATGAGCAGTTTGGCGGCTATCAGGGCTATGTGGTGCACTACGGCGACGGCACCGTAGCGACGCGCATCGAGACCGACTACGACGCTGACCTCAACGCCGTGTCCGAGCGCTCGTCCGGCCTTGCCTTCGGAACCACGCGAACCGAGGCGTATCTGGCCGCGATCGCCACGTTCGCCTTGGCCTGGAGCGGCCCCGTTGCGGACGCCGTCTCGGGCCACGACGTGGTGCGCGCTTCGCTCGCCACGAGGGACCCGAAGGGCACCGTCACCATGGTGGTGGCCGCAGACCTTGCCATCGGGCCGTTGCAGGAGTCGCTGTCGACTCTGCCGACCGGTTCCGATGGAGCGATCTTTGTGCTGGCAAGCGATGGCGCCGTCATCGCGGCACCGGGGCAGCGGACCATCGTCCCGGTGGCGGAGCGCCAGGCGGCCGAGGGCGACGTTGTCGCACCCCAGCAGCAGCCTTCCAACGACGTCGACGAGGCGTTGGCCGAGCTTGGCTCCGGCGGCGATGACACGACGGTCGTGAGGTCCTTGGACGATCACGGGGTGGACTGGGTGGTGGAGGTGCGTGCGTCGGCCGCGGGCCTCAATGGAGGTTTCGGCCGATTGCGGGAAACCCTGAACCTGGTGACGGGTGGGCTGATGATCCTCACGGTGGTGTTGGGCTATGTGTTGGTGCGCATGTGGCGCCCGATGATGGACCTTCGCCACGGCGCGGAACGCGACGCGCTGACGGGTCTGTACAACCGGCGCCACGTGGATGCCGCCGCCGAATCGATGCTGCGATTCGCCGACCGCACCGAGGCCCGCGCGGCATTTGTGATGATGGATCTGGATGACTTCAAGAGCGTCAACGATGACCTGGGACATGGCGAGGGCGACCGCGCGTTGAGGACCGTCGGCGCGCATGTGATGCAGGAGATTCGGGCGGGTGACCTGGCGGCAAGGTGGGGAGGTGACGAGTTCCTGCTGGTGCTGCTGCTGGTTCCCGATGACGACGCGGAGGGCGTGGTTGAGCGGATCCGTGCGGGCACGTCCGACGCGCTGGCAGCGCTCTTCCCCGGGCGATTCGATTTGGGCGTGACGGCAGGTTTCGCAACCACGGACGTGGTGGGCGATGACGTGGGCGTGCTCATCGCGTCGGCCGACAGGGCGCTGGTGCGCGGCAAGGGGGTAGCCAAGGGCTACACCTACGCCCTTGCGCCGCACACCTAGCGACGCGTGAGGGGCGCCAGCGACACCCCTGGTAGCCTCGACGCCGTGACCGACACTTCCAGCAACCGTGTGGTGCTCGAACTCCAGGGCGCCAAGCCCAAGGTCGAGATCGACGGCACCCTCGGTGTCGTCTCCAAGGTCCTCATCAATGGCGAGCGGGCCAGGCCGGTGCGGGGCGGATGGTTCATCCCGCTACGCAACGGCGGCGAGGGTCGTCTTGAGGTCAAGGGCTACTTCCCCGGCTTCCAGCGCTTCCGCTGGCAGGGAGTCGAGGTCCACCGGCTGGGCGCCCACGTGGGATTGCCGGAGCGGATCGCGATGTTCGCGCCGTTCCTGCTGATCGTCACGGCGTGGTTCATGGTGCCCGTGGCTCTCATCGTGTTCTTCATGGGCATCCCGGTGGTCAAGAACCCCAAGATGCCGCGTGCGCTGCGCATCGCGTTGCCGCTGGTGAACACGGTGGCGGCGTTCATCGCGACGGTCGCCGTGGCAGCGCTGCTCTCGGACAACACGTAGCCGCTACCATGGTGCCCGTGAGCACGGCCCGCTACTTTAGCTAGGCCCGGCGAGGACCGCCGGGCCTGATCCCGCGCGCCGCAGACCCGGGCGTGTCACCGCCTCGTGAGCCGTTGACCGTCCCGCCCTGCGCCGTCGATAGACTTCTGGCCGAGCCTTCCACCCATTCGAGGGGTTTTCCATGTCTGATCTTCATCCGCTCGACGCC
>DGBM01000058.1 GCA_002384765.1 Demequinaceae bacterium UBA4004 | reverse complement strand
CCACGAAACGGGGTCAACCCCAACATGGCGGGTATGCAGCCGCACTGGATTCCGCCCCTGCAGCTCAAGCCCGGTGGTGGGGTCGTCGTCGACGAGGACGCTGCCGTGGATGGTCACCAGCGTGAGGTCGAGGTGGCGGTCCCCACCACGAGTGGGTGGACGGGAGTGATCCTGCGTCCCGCACCTGGCGGTGGCGACTACGCCGTGGTGCGCTACGACCTGCCTGAGGGGCAGTGATGGAGGGCAGGAAGCCCCTGATCCTGATCGCGATCGCGGTGGTCGTGCTCGTGGTGTTGCCCCTCGTCTTCATTGGGGGCGCGGTGGTGATGACGGTGGTCAGCGCCATGTCGATGACAGGCGCGCTGCAGGAGATGCAGTGCACGCGGGCCGGTCCAGCCAGCGGCGTCGTCCAGGTTGGTGACGGCTCGAGCGTGATGCCGGTGGCGGGGCGCTGGAAGTACACCGACCGGTTCGGGATGCGGTACCACCCGGTCAAGCACGTGATGAAGAAGCACAGCGGGATGGACATGGCCACGATCCCGGCCGGCGGTGAGATCCGAGCCTTCCGTGCAGGCACGGTCAAGACGGTCGTCCACGGCAATCCGGGGGCAGGCAACTTCATCGAGATCGCTCACGGTGGCGGCCTGGTCAGCCGCTACCTTCACCTGGCCTCGACCAAGGTCGAAGTGGGGGAGAAGGTAGCGGTCGGACAGGCCATCGGTGTTGAGGGACAGACCGGTGCCGTGACCGGAGCGCACCTGCACTTCGAGATCCACCGCGGCGGCACGGCCGTCGACCCGGCCCCGGTCCTGAAGAAGGCAGGCCTGACCGTTCCCCGGAAGGACGCGATCGCCACCGCAGGCAAGGCGGGCCCGGAGGGCAAGAGCGCCTCGGCCAACGTCCTCGCTGCGGACGCCTCGCAGCAGAGATCAGACGGCGGCTCCAGGAGCAAGGCTGGCGGTGGCAACCTCAGCGTCGGGCCGTGGGGCCCCCAACAGGTTGCGGTCGCGAAGGAGATCATCGACGCCGGCACCCAGCGTGGACTGGACGACTGGACGATCACGTCGGCGGTCATGACCGCGATGGCCGAGTCGAGCCTGCAGAACCTCAACCACGGCGATGCCGTGCGCAACGACACCGTCGGCGTCTTCCAGGAGGGACCCGAGCGCGGGCCGCTGAGCCAACGCATGGACCCTGCCGGGGCAGCCAACATCTTCTGGGACTACCTGCAGAAGGTGGACGGATACCGCGACCTCGCTCCGACCATCGCCGCGCACAAGGCACAAGCCAACGCCGACCCGTGGCACTACGAGCCGATGTGGGACGACGCAGTGCAGGTCGTCGCCAAGGTCAAGGGCAACCCCGACTTGGTCGCCCGGTACGGCGGCTCCGGAGGCACCGCCGACTGCCAGGGCGCCGCGGGCGGCACGTCAGTGCCCGCGCTGGCCGCCCAGGGTGAACTGCCCGACCCACCCGGCATGAACTGCCCTCCCAGCGACAGCCCCGCGACCCGAGGCCTGCAACCCGTGGCCGAGCGGGGACTGCGCTGCACCGCGGCGGCCTTCCCGCAGATCACCACCATGTACGGCGTCGGCGAGCGAGCCATCTCCAGCGATCACCCCAATGGCTACGCCGTCGACTACATGATCGACAACTACCGCTCCCAGAACGGTCAAGCCCTGGGCTGGAAGATCGCCGAGTGGAACCGCCAGAACGCTGAAGAGCTCGGCATCCAATACATCATCTTCGACCAGAAGATCTGGAACATCGACAGGGCCGACGAAGGGTGGCGGCCGATGGAAGACCGCGGCAGCCCCGTGAGCAACCACCGCGACCATGTTCACGCTAGCCACGCCCGGATTCCCGGGGGTTTTGGGCCCTCATAACCCGCCTCGATGGGCCTCGAAGAGATGGCTGGGACCCCCTCAATACAGGCCCTGGACGAGGAGCCAGAGAGCCGGGTCCCCGGGGCCGAGAACTCCCGCCCAAGCAGAGCGCTGTTGCGGACGAAGACCCGACGACGGGTCCCGCCCCCAGGCGGTGAATGCACTCCTGGCGCTTGGCGACCACGACACCACCCCGACGAAGACGAAGGGGGAGTCGGGGTCGGCAGCTGCCCAGAACGGCGTCGACCCCCTCGTCGTCAACGCCTCGCCCGCTGCTCCAGCTCGACGCTGACTGACTCGCGACAGGGCACCTGCCCGAGGCATATGTCGAGGCAGAGACCGAGCCAGAAGTACCTGGCATGTGGAGCCCCGGTGATGCCCGGGGCATCTGCCGCGGGGCACCTGCGTCGACCTATGCCGTGGCAGCAGTCAAGACATCTGACGTGGCAGGAGCGCTGACATATGTCACTGCGTAGCGAGGGGAGGAGGATCGTCCGCTGGTCTCGTGGCGTGCCGCTGTTGGCGGACAGCGCCACTGCGACGCAGCCGATCCTATCTCTCTGAGCAAGGAGTTTTGGGACGCCCGGGCTCCTGGCGCTGCGACCTTCCGGCTACTCAAAGAAAGTCCGCCGGTCCCGTTCCCAAAACGGCCGCAGCCTCCACCTCTCAAGGGGGTGAAAGGTAAAGGAGGCTGCGATGTCGGATACGACCACCCCGCGAGAAGAGACCCCGGCGCTGCCGTGCCAGAGCAACCCGGACCTGTGGTTCAAGGAGCTGCGTCGCCACAAGCGCGCGGCGAAGCAAGGGTGCATGGCCTGCCCGATCCAGGAGGCCTGTCGCCAGGAGGCGCTGGCGCGTCACCTGGCCGGCGAGCAGAACGAGGGCATCTGGGGCGGCATGGACCTGCAGGACCGCGAGGCCGCGGTCGCCGCTCGTAGCCAGGCGCAGCACGAGGTCGTGGCGGCATGAGCCTCGGCGCAGGCAGCCAGGACGAAGAGGTCACCGAGAAGATCCTGCTGATGAGCGCGGCTCTCTTCATCATCCCTGCGCTGATCCCGAAGGTGCGCGACGCGGTCAGTGGGTGGCTGCTCGAGCACCACGTGTTGGTCGACTCCGGCCAGGCGCTGGTGACCGTGCCGCTCACGGATGGCGGCCTGGACCTGCGGCGCCTGGTCATCCTCGCCCTGCTTGTCGTGGCCATCGTGTGGACGTACCTCGCCACTGGTTCCCGCGCACGCAAGGGGGCAACCCATGGTTGAGCACCAGTTCATCGACCACGTTGCTGGACACGTCCTGGCCAGCGCACGGCCCGTGTCCATCGGCTGGAACGCCGACCTGACCGTGCACAACGACGTACCGGCCTCCGCCGCCGAGCCCGAGCTCTTCGAGCGAGACGAGATCCACCTGGAAGACGTCGTTGTCGAGATCCGCCAGAGCGACGCCCCGATCGTCGTCGGCCTGGGAGCGGTCGCCTACCTCCACCCGGGGGTCACCGTTGCGCGCGTGACCATCGGCGGCTCGGTCTACCTCTGCGAAGGAGCGGCCGTCGAGGACACCGACGAGAAGGCCCTCGCACGCGGAGAGATCACCATCGCCCGCTGGCGCATCCCCCAGAGCAAGCGGAAGGCAAGCTGATGGCACACCAGACCCTCGAGCGTACGATCGCCGCGGCCAAGGCCGAGGCGCTGATCGAGGCCGCCGCCGACACCCCGAGCGTTGCTGACCAGCTCAACCGTCAGGCCATGGCCCATGCCCGCCGCGCCGGGCAGCTGCAGCGAGCGGACCACGAGGTGGTGACGGAAGTCCCCGCCGTGTCGTACGCTGAAGACGCAGTTGATTCCGATGTCGCACCCTCCCGGGGGTGCGTTTCCGGCAGCAACCGAGAGGTTGCTCCCTTCGGTCTCGATTGGACAAAGCTGGGGTGGTTCCCGGCGACCGGGCGTGGCGCCTCTCGAGGCGCCACGCCCAACCCATTCCCCTCTGACGTCTCGCCGCAGCCTCTTGGTGAGCCGGGGACGCGGAGTGTGTCCCGATGAGCGCGGCGCTGAAGAGCAAGCGCGACTACGACATGGATCGCATCGGGACCACAGACCCCAAGCTCAAGGCCGCCGGCGAGACGGACTCGCAGGCCAAGCAGGAGCGCGCAGCAAATCGCGAAGACCTGCGCTTGATGGACTCGGAGATGTCCTCGACCCCGGGCTACTCGACAGCGCACGTGGACTCCCAACGCCACATGCCGGCCTCGAAAGCGGGCGACCTGAACCCGCGCAAGGCCACCGGCCTGCCCGAGAAGGGATCGGTGCGCGAGCCGGTCAGCTCATGGCAGCGACGACAGCGATATGCCGCCAACCGAGACGCCCAGGGGGCGACGCCGCTGACGGAGCAGGAGTCACTGGTGGAGATGCTCAGTGACTCGCAGACGTGGCTGCGGGTGAATGACCAGCTATCGAAGCACACCGGAAACGCTCACGAGCTCGACCCCGCCGACGAGAAGATCGCCCGGCGCATGGACCGGACGATCCAGCGGTTCGAGAGGCGCAACGACCGCAGCCACGTCGTCTACAGCAACGTGGTCATCCCCGCGAACGTCTCCACCCCGGCGGTCTACGCCAACACCCTCGCCGAGGGAGAGGTGGTCGACTTCGACCGGTACACCGTCGGCGCGCACAATCTGCACGAGACCGAGGACTACTGGGCCGGGGACCGGATGGTCACCCTGGAGATCGCCACCCGTCGAGGCCGGTACCTCGGCGCAGGCGCTCGCGGAGCTCAGACGAAACATTTGCTGCCACGCGGGTTACGCCTGGCAGTGATCGGCAACGAACGAGTCGCCTACACCCGCCCGGACGGGTCGACCGGCCACCGTCACGTCATCCAGCTGGCTGACGTGTCCGATGCCTGAGAGCAAGAGCGGCAGACCGAGGAAAGGAAGACCGATGGCGAAGAAGACCAGCGGCAAGGACAACTGGAACTGGAAGATGCTCGAGCGTCTGGGCCTGGACGGCACCGACGCCGACTTCGAGAAGAGCGACTGCTACGACAAGAGCTTGGGTCGAGACAAGCACGGCCGGCCCTTGGTCACCATTCCGGACCGGCTCCTGGTCAACGACGCGCCCCGCGTAGTCGAGCAGTAACCTGTCGAGCACTTCGATTAAGCACCGCGCGGAGGTGGTGGCGTCACGCACGCCGCCACCTCCGTGTTCCTTTGCCGAACGGAGAAAGTTCGGGCCTCCGTTCCCAGAAGCCGCTCCTGAAGCACCTCTCAAGGGGGCATGAGCAGCAAGCCCACGCCCACCGGGAAGATGCGGGGAGATACCGCGGTCTCTGCGTTCGATGAGCGCACCAGCGCCGGTGCGCACGACCTGATCCCCGAACCGGCTCGGCACTACCGCCGTGCTTCGGGTCTGCTCGCGGGAGCGGGGGTGCTCAGCTGGGCCGGCCTGCCGCTGATGGGCTTTCCCGAGTGGGACGTGCCGGCACTCGGGGCGGGACTGGCCCTGGGCGGAGTGAGCTACGTCAGCGGCCGCAAGTCGTGGCAGCACACCGTTCAGCGCAACATGATGGCCTCCACCCTCGCCCCCATGATCGGGGGGCCCTCGCGACACATGGTCACCATCGCCAGGGACGGTAGCGAGAGGGTGAAACTCTCCTACGTCGCTCACCAGCGCGACTACACCGACGAGTGGCAGCAGCGCATCGCCGCCGCAGTCTCGATGAGGATGGGCGAGCCCTACGCGGTTGAGTCGATCGACGGCACGCGCCGGCGCATCGTGCTGGCCCCGGTCCGGTTAATCCCGGTCGACCCCGAGGAGGAGGACCCGCGCACGAAGGAGCACGGCCGCCTCGAGGACTCCGTGCTGCGGATGATCGGCGATACAGGGGAGCCGGTCGCGGCAGAGTACGACTCTGACGGACGCCTGACCGCCTTGGAGCTGCGGCACGGTGATCCGGTGCGCATCGCCCAACCGGGAGTGCGCCGCAACATCGAGCGGCTGGTGGCGGCCATCCAGCCGGAGCGGTGGCGCGCCCACTGGGAGCTGACCCAGGACTGGGTGCGCCTAGAGCGTCGACCGGTGATGCCGACCAGTGTGTGGCTGCCCAGTGATCGACCCGACCCGGGCGGTGACCTGCTGTCCAACTACGGGCGGGTGAAGATCCGCATCGCCAAGGACGAGGACGGAAGGACCATCGAGTGGCCACCCGGACTGCTTCCTCAGATGCTGATCACTGGAGGAACCGGCACCGGCAAGACCTCCACGATGCACGCGCTGCTGGCCGAGGTCACCAGCTACGAGTGGCCGGTGTGGATCTGTGATGGCAAGCAGATCGAGTTCCTGCCCTTCCGCGACTGGCCCAACGTGCAGATGGTGGCGACCTCGATCCAAGAGCAGGTCGCGGTCATCGCGGCCGCGGAGAAGGTGATGAACCACCGATACACCCTGATCAAGACCGGCCAGGCCAAGGTCACCGACTTCGAGCCGCTCGTGGTGGTCATCGACGAGCTGGCCGAGCTGGTGCAGAACCTGCTGGCCTGGTACCCCGAGGTCAAAGGCAAGGGCGGTGGCAGCAAGCCACCCACGCTGAAGTCGATCGGGTCCCTGCTGCGCCTGGCGCGCACCGCCCGCATCCACCTGGTGGTTGCAATGCAGCGACCCGACGTCGCTCTGCTGGGCGGCGGAGGCCAGGGCGGTGGTGAAGCGCGGTCCAACTTCGGGTTCCGCATGAGCGTTGGACGCCTGGACCCGCAAGGCGCCCAGATGATGTGGCAGAACTACTCCACGGGTGTGGCCATCCCCCGGGGGCTGCGCCAACGCGGCATGGTCACTGGCCCGGACGGTCAGCCCGTCGAGGCGCAGTTCTTCCGCTTCCCGGACATGGACGCACCTGAGGGGAGCGAGGAACGCGCGCTCATTGACGCGCTCCGACCCAAGCGATCCATTCACCCACGCATGGTCATCGAGGTCCCCACGCCGACCCTGGATGAGGAGACAGGCACCGAGATCACGCCCGTCTTCGAGGACTACCTCGCTGCACAGTGGCACTTGGCCAATGACCGTCCCGACCTTGACCCCTTGATCGGCGATCCGCTGGACCCCGTCGACGGGCGCGTCGCCGCATCGCCGGCCTCCATCCTCGGTGTGGGGTCCCAACGGGTCCCCGGGGAATCCGCACAGTCCGAAGAACGCCGGGCCCACCGTCATCTGCAGGCGGTGCAGGCAGGTGGGGCCGTCCCCAGCGCGGCCGAGCCCGACCTGGGCCAGAGCCAGGCTCAGGCCCAGGACGAGTTCGCCGGCTACGACGAGCCCGCCGACGTGCAGAACCCGCTCGACCTGGCCCCAGGGGACCTGATCGACCTTGGCGACGGAACTTGGGGCGTCGTCGAGGTCGAGCCGATCCTCGACCCGGACGACGAGACACTGGCACTGGTCTCCTGGCGAGCCAACGTCGGATCGGAGGAAGGCCACGAGGCGCTCCCGGCCGACCAGCCGATCACCACGCGCAAGCCACTCGAGCTCGAGGAGGGCGACCCGGACGATTGGGGCCTCTTCGACGAGGAAGGATGAGCGGACGATGATGGGCCGCAACCACGTCGCCAGTGGAGCGCTGGTCGGCGTGCTCACACTGCCGCTGGTCGACCTCCCCTCGGTCCTGTTGGAAGTCGGGTGGGTCGTCCTGGTGGCCGGTGCGGTGCTCATCCCGGACTGGGACTCGCACAGCTCGAGCGCGAGCCGGATGTGGGGCCCGCTCTCGGGGGCGATCCACGCCATCGTCGCGGCCATCAGTGGCGGGCATCGCTGGGGAACCCACGATGTGATCCTCGCGCCGGCTGTCGTGGCTGGCCTGGCACTGGTGGCCAGAGAGAGCCCGATCGCCTCCGCAGTCGTGATCGCCCTCGTCGTCGGCCTGATGCTGCAGGGCCTGGCCACCGGTGGGGTAGTGGTCATCCACGCTCCGCTGAACCTGGCCTGCTCGGTGGGTGCGGCGTGGCTGCTGCCCACCGTCGCCGAGGACCTCGCCGCACTACTCGAGCTCATGCCCACCGCGCTGGCGCTCGGGGTGATGGTGGCGATCGCCGGAGACTTCATCACCGCAGAAGGCGTCCCGCTCCCGATCGTGTGGATCTGGACCCGCCGCCGGATCGGTCTGGGCCTGTTCCGTGTCGACGGGCTGATCGAGAACGGCCCGGTCACGATCCTGCTCGCGCTGGGCCTGGTGGCAGCTGTTTGGTGTCAGGCGACCGGTGTCGACCTGCTCGCGCTGATCACGGATGGGTTCGACCAACCGCTGGCGCACACCCCAACAGATGCACTACTGTAGTGCGCACTAAGGGCGCGCAGAGAAGGGACGGGAAACGAGATGAAGCAGGTAGTGGGCGCCGCAGTGGCCGCGAGCGTTGGGGCCATCGCTTTCCTCGGCCAGGGAGGCGGCAGCGAAGACCTGATCGACTGGGGATCCTCCATCGCAGGCAAGAGCCAGCAGGGCCCGTCCGCCACGCCCACAGGGAAGGCGGCCACCGCGCTGGAGGAGCTGGTCGTCAAGGGGCCGGCCCCGATGACCGGCTACGACCGGGGCGAGAAGTTCGGCCCCGCGTGGAGCGACGACGTGACCGTCCCCGGCGGCCGTGACGGCTGTGACAGTCGCAACGGGGTCCTCAAGGACACGCTGGCGGAAGTGGTGATCGAGCCCGGCACCAACGGGTGCGTCGTCGCCTCCGGCGTGCTCGAGGAAGGCCCCTACAGCGGGAAGAGCATCCGCTACGACGGTGGCGGCGAAGAGCTGCACGTCGAACACATCGTCGCTCTCGGGGATGCCTGGAGGACAGGGGCTCAGCAGCTGAGTGCCCAGCAGCGCCAGAACCTGGCCAACGACCCCCTGAACCTGATGCCCGTCGACGCGTCCCTGAACATGAGCAAGGGAGACGCCAACATCGCGACCTGGCAGCCACCCAACAAGAGCTACCGCTGTGACTACGCGGCCCGCCAGATCGCGGTCAAAGCCAAGTACGACCTGTGGGTCGTCCCGGCAGAGAAGCAGACCATGGCCACCATCCTGAGCGCCTGCCCTGGTCAGGCGCTGCCGACTCCACAGGAGCAGAAGTGATCACACTGTCCCCGCCCCGGCCTAGTGTCACCGACATGAGCACCGTGTCGCCGGCCAGCCCGACCGGTTGGCGACTGGCAGCAAGCCGGTGGCGCCAGCGGTTCACCGCAACTGCGCTGCTGCACTCCCGCGCAGTGATCGTCGACGTCGAGACCACCGACCTGACCGGGCGCATCTGCGAGATCGCCATCTTCGACACCTCCGGCAGGCCCCTGCTCGACACGCTCGTCAATCCCCAGGTGCCCATCTCTGCCGAAGCCAGTGCCGTCCACGGCATCACCGACGCCGACGTCGCCGACGCGCCTACCTGG
>DGBM01000208.1:1989-4464 GCA_002384765.1 Demequinaceae bacterium UBA4004 | reverse complement strand
CCGCGCCCTTCGCCCCCGTCCCCCCAAGACACGCACGAATCAAAGGAACCCCATGAGCACCTCCTCCCCCTCGCTGTTCAAGCAGCCCAAGGCCGTATGGGCGGTCGCCTTCGCGGCCGTGGTCGCCTTCATGGGCATCGGCCTGGTCGACCCAATCCTGCCCGCGATCTCCGAAAAGTTGAACGCCTCCCCCACCCAGGCGGAACTTCTGTTTACCAGCTACCTCCTAGTGACTGCGCTCGCGATGTTCGTGTCGTCGTGGGTCTCAGGAAAGGTGGGCGCGCGCACCACGCTGCTGGCGGGGCTCTCGCTCGTAGTGGTCTTCGCGGCGCTCGCGGGATCGAGCGGTACCGTCAACCAGGTCATTGGGTTCCGCGCCGGTTGGGGCCTTGGCAATGCACTCTTCATCTCGACAGCCCTCGCGACAATCGTGGGCGCGGCGAGCGGCGGCGCCGAGGCTGCCATCGTGCTGTACGAGGCTGCGCTGGGCGTCGGCATCGCGGTCGGTCCGCTCCTTGGAGGCCTGCTCGGCTCGATCAGTTGGCGCGCCCCGTTTTTCGGCACCGCGGTGCTCATGGTCGTCGCCTTGACGCTCATCGCCGTGATGATGCGCGCGGACGCGGTGCCACGTACGCCCGCCAAGTTCTCGGCACCATTCACCGCGCTCAAACATGTGGGCCTGCAACGGCTGGCCGCCACGGCACTGCTCTACAACATCGGCTTCTTCACGCTGCTCGCGTACACGCCGTTTCCGCTCGGCTTTGGCGCGATCGGCCTCGGGTTGACGTTCTTCGGCTGGGGCGCAGCAGTGGCGGTCACCTCGGTTTGGGTTGCCCCGCGACTCACGCGCCGCTATCCCCGGACCCGGGTGCTGACCGTCGTATTCGCGTCGCTTGCGGTGGTGCTGGGCACCGCGGCAGTTGTCACCTCGGTGCCTGCCGCGCTCGTCGTGTGTGTGGTCTCGGGGGGCGCGCTGCTGGGAGTGCTCAATACGGTGCTGACCGAGTCCGTCATGGAGGTTTCCGACGCTCCCCGGTCCGTCGCCTCGTCGGCCTATTCCTCCGTGCGCTTCCTGGGCGGGGCGATCGCCCCGCCGTTGGCCGCCATCCTCGCCGACGTCGTCGGGCCCTGGCTCGCCTATACGGTCGCGGCGATCGCAGTGCTGGGTTCGGCGTGGATCGTCCACTCCTCGCGCGACGTGCTCTCGCGCGTCGACGGCGTTAGCGAGACTTCCCTCGAGGAGGCGGCGGCCATCTCGGTCGGAGACGCCGGGTAGCGCCGCCCCCGATGGCGCGGCGGTCGTCCAACGCCTGAGCCGCCACACGGTTACCCTAAGGTCCACTCGGAGCGCTATCTGGGTTCGGGCGCCGACATTGAGGCTTTGCTGGATGCTCGGGAGGGTGCGGTGCTTCCGGCGCGGACCCGGCATCTGGGCTTCGGGGATGTCGCTGCGGTGTGGGGGATGTTGGAGCGTCTGGACGTGGCCGGGGTGATCGACTCGGTGGTCGGGGGCCGGCGCGCCGACGCGGGGGCATCGGTGGGCGCCTACCTGGCGTTGGCCGCGCTCAACCGGGTGGTCGCGCCGACCTCGAAACTACAGTTCGAGCACTGGTGGAAAACCACCGCGGCGGACCGGTTCACCCGGATTCCCGCGGTGGTACTGGACCATCGCCGGTTCTGGGATGCGATGCACGCGATCACCTTGGAGCAGCTCGCCGAGGTCGAGCACCGGCTCGCCGTGGCCATGATCGAGACCTTCAACCTCGACCTGTCCGCGTTGGCGTTGGACATGACCAACTTCGCCACCTACATCGACACCGGCAACGCCAAGGCGCCGATCGCCCAACGCGGCAAGGCCAAACAGAAACGCGCCGATCTGCGTCTGGTCGGGCTCGGCCTGGTCGTCACCCGCGACGGCGGTGTCCCGTTGGTCTCCCACGCCTACCCCGGCAACCGCCCCGACGTCACCCAGTTCGCCACCATGATCGACCTCCTGCGGACCCGCCATAGCGCCCTGGCAGCCCAAGGCGATACCTCGACTCCGGACCAGATGACGGTGGTCTTCGACGCCGGACAGAACTCGGTGGCGAACTTCGAACACCTGAGCGATACCGGGCTGGCGTTCGTCGGCTCCATCCCACCCTCACAGGTCGCTGACCTGCTGACCCTACCCGCCACCAACCGCCGGAGCGTTGACGCGAACCGGTTCGGGGCACTGAGCGCGCTCGAGACCCGCCGGACCGTCTACGGCACCAACCGGCGGGTGATCCTGACCCACTCACCGACCCTGCACACCGCCCAGCAGGTCGGGTTCGACCAAACCCTGGCCAAAGCCCTCAAAGCACTCAACGAACTCGCCGACACCCTGGCCCGCGGCAAGACCCGCCGACCCGCGTCCAAGGTCAACGACCAGATCGCCGCGATCACCGCCGACCCATGGCTGCGCCGGGTCCTGCATTGTGAGCTCACCGGCGC
>DGBM01000208.1:0-1925 GCA_002384765.1 Demequinaceae bacterium UBA4004 | reverse complement strand
TTCTCCCCCATGCACCACTGGACCGAACACAACATCCGAGTCCACACCTTCACCTGCGTCCTCGCCCTACAGATCGCCCACCTCATGCGCCGGCAAGCCGAACAAGCCGGACTGCACCTCTCGGTCCGTGACCTGCTCGACCAACTCGTCGGCATCGAGGAAACAGTCCTGATCTACCCCTCGACCGGCGGCCGCCCCAAGGCCCGCCGAATGCTCACCGAAACCACCGAAACCCAAGACCAGCTCAGCGAGATCTTCAACCTCACGAAGTGGGCCCCCCACACTTAGGTCATACACCGATCCCACCATCAACAAGGCCCTGACCTGCACGTTTACAAGACCGGCCCAAGCTAACTAGGAAAGTCCCGCTAGGCGATGTGAAGGCGTGCGGAGGCAGGACCGTCGGCCGAGAGCACCTCTGGGCCCGGCTCGCTATTGCGGCCCGACNNAGCACCTGGCGCACCAGCCACGTGCCCTGGGGCAGCGCGCCGTCCGGCGTTGCCGCAAGCGCAGCACGCGCACCGCCACCGTCGTGGTCGCCGCCCGGTTCCACAAAGGTCACGAGCGCGGCCGAGCGCGCATTCGGGCCGATGCCGATGGCGTGGTCGCCCTGCGCCGCGAACAACGGATCGAGGGCCTCGCGCCACGCCACGCCGTCCCAGCCCGCTGACGCATCGAGCTCGCCCAGGGCCGGGTAGTTTTCGCGCGCGGCCAGTTCCACGCGGCGGAACAGCAGGTTGCGGATCAGGCGTCGCAGCATGCGCGGGTTGCCCGACATGGGGCGGGCCGGGCCGGGCGTAGCGATGGCCGCGTCCGGATCGACATCGTCGCCCACCACCGCATCGGGATTCATGAGGCGCTCCCACTCATCCAGCAGCGACGAGTCCGTCGCGCGCACCAGCTCTCCCAGCCAGGTGGTGATCGCCGCCACCTCGTCCGTGCGGTGCTCCTCCGGGACCGTCTGCCGCAGCGCGCGGTACGCCTCGGCCAGATACCGCAACACCACGCCCTCGGTGCGCTCCAGGCCATAGACCGAGATGAGGTCGCCGAACGACATGGCCTTCTCGAGCATGTCGCGCACCACGGACTTGGGGGACAGCTCGGCGTCCAGGACCCACGGGTTGGTGCGCCGATACGTGATGAACGCAGGCTCCAGGAGATCCGCGAGCGGCCGCGGCCAGGTGATCTCGTCCAGCAGGTCCATGCGCTGCTCGTACTCGATCCCGTCGGCCTTCATCGCGGCCACCGCCTCGCCACGTGCCTGATACTGCTGCGCGATGAGGATCTGGCGCGGGTCGGACAGGGTCGACTCGATCACCGAGACCACGTCGAGCGCATGGTCGGGCGCCTCGACGTTCAGCAGGTCCATCGCGGCCAGCGCGAAGGGGGACAGCGGCTGGTTGAGCGCGAACCCGCGCGGCACGTCGACGGTGAGGCGCAGCGACGGCCGCTCGCCGCGGGGATGCGCGGCGTCGGGCACCCGGATGCGCTCTACCACGCCCGCAATGCGCAGCGAGCGCGCGATTCTGAGCGCCTGGCGCACATGCGCCGACCGTTGAGCGGGAGTGTCGTGCACCGCCGCCAGCAGGTCTCGCATCGCGAGCACCGGGTCCTGAGGCTCGCGGTCCAACCACGGGTTGGCCACGCCGCGCGCCAGAATATTCAGCACCATGGCGTGGGTCACCGCAAAGCGGCTGACGAGCGCCTCGGGGGGTGCGTCCCGCAGGCGCTCGAACGTCGCATCGGTCCAGTTCACGTAGCCTGCTGGCGCGCTCTTACGCACGATCTTCTTACGCTTCTTCGGGTCATCGCCGGCCTTGGCGAGCGCCTTGCGGTTCTCGATGACGTGCTCGGGCGCCATCACGATCACGTCGCCCTCGGTATCAAAGCCAGCGCGCCCGGCGCGGCCGGCGATCTGGTGGAAC
>DGBM01000015.1 GCA_002384765.1 Demequinaceae bacterium UBA4004 | reverse complement strand
GGCGACTGCCCGAACGGGTTCTCCCGGTGCTTCCAGTGCAGGAGACCCTCGTAGTGCGGATCGTCGACCTTTCCGAGGGCCTCACGGAGCATGGGAACCACGGCGGCATCGTCGTCCGGCACTGCACGCCGCACATCGAGATCCGGACCTGAGAGCCGCTCCACTGTTCTGCCTCCCGCGTTGGTACGCTGCGCCCGAGTGGGGCGGCCCGGGACCACCGGACCGGTCCGACCGCAACCAGGAGTGAGTGTATTGGCACCTTCGGCGACGCCGACGGACCGCGTCAAGGTCCTGTGGCTCATCAAGGGCCTCGGCCCCGGCGGAGCCGAACAGCTGCTGCTTCTCGCGGCAAGGGCGGTGGACCGTAATCGCTTCGATGTTCGCGTGGCGTATGCCCGGCCGGACAAGACGCACCTGGTCCAGGAGTTCGAGTCGGCCGGCATCACCCCTGTGCGACTGGGCGCACCCTCGGCCAGGGTGGTCGCCCAGGTGCGGGACCTGCGACGCATCATGTCGGAGGTGGATGTGGTTCACGCGCACTCCCCCGTCCTCGCTTCCCTGGCTCGGGTGGTCGCGCGGACGCTTCCCGCTCGGCAGCGTCCCATCCTCGTGTCCACCGAGCACAACGAGTGGACGAGCCACCGGGCCCTCACACGCGTGGTCAACGCCCTCACCGCTCCGCTGGACGCTCAGCGGTGGGCCGTCTCGGATCAGGTCAAGAGCACCATCTGGGCAGGCAGGCGAAGTGCCTACGAGGTCCTCATCCACGGTATTGAGCTGACGACAGCCAGCCCGGACCCCTCGGTGAGGGCGCGGGTCCGGGCCGGCCTCGGGGTGGCCGACGACGAGGTGCTCTCCCTGACGGTGGCCAACCTCCGAGGGAACAAGGACTACCCCAACCTACTTCGCGGAGCGAGCGCCGCGACGCGCGTCGAGCCGCGTCTGCGATTCGCCGCGGTGGGCCAGGGACCTCTCGCGGAGGACATGCGCAAACTCCACGCCGAACTCGGTCTGGGCGACCGCTTCCAGTTCCTGGGGTATCGCCGCGATGTCGCCGACCTCATGGCCGCGGCTGATCTCTTCACCTTGGCCTCAGCTCACGAGGGCCTCCCCGTCGCGGTGATGGAAGCGTTTGCGGCGGGCCTGCCGGTGGTCGCGACGTCCGTCGGGGGCCTGCCCCAGCAGGTGGTGGACGGCGTGCATGGTCGGTTGGTCAAGCCGGGTGACGCGGATGCGCTCTCCTCGGCTCTCGTGGACCTGGCCGGGTCGAGCGAACTGCGGGCGCGAATGGGTGCCGCTGCCCGTGCCCGGGCGCCCGAGTACGACATCCGGCGTGCGGTCTCGCTTCAGGAGCAGGCGTACGCCCGCCTTGTTGCGGCCAAGGACCGCTGATCAGCCGGTCATCCCGGCGGCCTTCGCAGCCGCGACCAGGCGCGCATACGCGCGCTCCGGAAGCAGCCGGCCCGTCAGCTTCGCGGCGAAGAACTCGTCCGGGTCGCTCTGGCGGACCGGCACTCGAGCGAGTCGCAAGCGGTGCGTGTCCGGGGTGTTGCGACCGATGCGGCCCGTGGAAGCGCTCCGGAAACGCTGCTCCAGGGCTCGCTCCATGGTCGGCACCGCGACTCCCCACGGGTAGGTGAAGTGGGATGGCGTCACACCCAGTCTCGACTCGATGACCGCGGTGCACTCATCCAGTTCTGAGGCCGAGAGTGAGTCGGGGGGAACGTGCCGGTGCGTGTGGTTGCCCACGGTGCACAGGCCCGACTCGACCATCTCCGCCAGGTGATCCCAGGACACGCCCCGCCCGGCGGCACCTTTGGCGGTTGAGCCCTCCCACACCATGGGAGTCGACACGTACGAGGACGCGAGATACACGGTGAACGGCAGTTGACGCTCCCGCAGCAGCGGCCAGGCGTTGTCATAGACGTCTTCGAAGCCGTCGTCGAATGTCAGCACGACACACGGCCGAGGGTCCTTCGCATCCAGACGGTCCAGAGCGGCGTCGATGGAGAGGACCTCGTGGGAGTCGAGCTGCTCGAGCTGGCGGGCGAAGGCGGTGGCGGGCACGTCCAGCTCGTCGCCGGTCCCTGCTCCCACGCGGTGGTAGATGAGGAAGGTGGCACCCTCGGCGGGGGAGCTGCCCGCCAGGACGGTGAGGAGACGTTTGAGCCGGCTTCGCGCCAGGCGAGGCGCGTGTTGGCCCACAACGTGTGGCCCTCTCGACGGATCAACGGCGGGCATGCGTGACCTCCCTATCGCTCGGTTCGCTCTCCAGCGGCTGATCGGCAGGTGGCAACGCCAGGAAGACGAGGAAGAAGGGCATCATCAGGACGCGTTGCCGAGCCAGGATGCCGAAGTTGCCGAAACCGGAGAAGGCCCAGATGAACAGGGCGATGAAGGCCAGCGCGAACAAGAGGTAAGGCCACTGACGCGCGAGCTTGGGTAGGCGGCGCAGGCGGGGCCAAGCCTTGACTGTGAGTCCGAGCAGCAGCAGCCCCTCGAGGGACTGGCCGAACATCTGGATGTTGCCGGCCTCCCAAGGGAAGGGACGGAACAGGGCGGTGACGGCGGCGGCAAGGACGCCCCATGGCGTGCCGATGGGGACTGGGGTGAAGGCCGAGCCTCCCTGCTGGGTCTGACCGCCGGCCCAGTCCATCGTCTCAGAGACTGCCTGCCAGCTGAGGTCGTCGATGCCGAGGGTCGACGCTGCCTCCGAGGCGAGAACCGCCGCGGCTGCCGCCATGACGACGACCCCACCGAGTTTCGAGAGCACCCCGGTCGACGTCTGTCGTGCCGGCCTGAAGAGCTGCGCAACGATGATCGCCCCGAAGAGAAGGACGGCCATGTGAGGGCGGACGATGGCGGTGCCAGCTGCTCCTGCCATCAAGAGCACCAAGGCCCCCCGCTGGCGGGAGAAGAAGCGTGCGCCTCCGAGGGCCGTGACTCCCACGAACAAGAGCAGCCAGGACTCCTTTCCGATACTCGACGGCCAGTACAGCATCGAGGGCAGGAAGAGGATGAGCAGGGCGTAACGCTTGGCATCCCCGGTGGGGAGGGCAGTCCTGAAGGCGCGGTAGCAAAGGAACTGACCCCAGAACGCAAGGGAGGCGAACACCACGAATCCCGCAAGCGGCGACGGGCCGATGAAGGTGTAGAAGAGCGTGGTGATCAGCTCCATGTACTGCGTTCCCTGCTTGCCCTGCCACTCCCACTGGATGAAGCCCTCACGCCACAACTGGTAGTGCGATGCCGCGTAGAGGTTGTACCGCTCGGCGTCGGCCGCTCCGTTGTAGACGACGTAGGCGACGGCGTAGCGCGCGAGGGTCCCGATGAGTTTCGCAGCGAGAGCGAGGGCGAGAAGCGGGCCGAGCCACGTCTCGTTCGAGCGGCGCGAGACCCGCCAGATGAGCAGCAGGTTCATCCCAATAACAATCGGGATGACGATCACTGCGCCCCAGACGTTGTAGGACTGGGAGTGCAGGGCCCAGGAGAACGCGGCGGCCAGGGCAGCGCCGGTCAGCACGCCGAGCGTGACCGCCCCCACACGGACCGAGAGGTGCGACATCGACGGTCAGGCGGACGACGATGTCCGGCGAGAGCTACGCTTCCGCGACGCCTCTCGTCTGGCGCTTCGGCTCTCGGGGACCCGTTCTTCGGAGCGCTCAGGTGGGCCTTGAACCGCTGACGAGGGAAGGCGCTTGGGGGCCTTTCCCTTCTTCTTGTCGCCGTACCCGTAGCCGTAGCCATACCCGGCAGAACGCTTGGCCTGCGCACCGACGATGACGACTCCCGCCACCGGCACCTGGAATCGGCCGAGCAGCTCGGAGACCCGGTGGCCGGCCACTTCGGTGAGCCGGCTGGAGCGGACCACGAGAAGCACGGTGTCCACGAGGGGCAGCACGTCGAAGACATCGCTGGCCGCGAGGAGTGGGGCGCTGTCGACGAGCACGACGTCCGCGAGACCGCGCGCCTCGGTCAGCAGACCGCCCATGCGGCTCGCCAAGGATGCGGGGTGCTCCAAGCGAGTGCCTGCGGTGATGATCCGGACACCGGGGACGTTGGTGGGTCTCATCAGCGACTCGAGCGGCGTGTCGTCAGGCCCGGTGAGGTAGTCCGAGATGCCGGCGCCTTGGGGGACGTCGAAGATGTTGTGGGTGTCGGGTGAACGGAGATCGCCATCGAGCACGAGGATCCGCTGCCCGGTCTCGGCGAAGCTCGCTGCGAGGTTGGCGACGCTCGTGGTCTTGCCCTCGCGTGCATGAGCGGAGGTGACGAGGATCAGGCTCGCCGACGCAGCGGCCACCGGTTCTGCATGTGAAGTGGGCCGACGGTCGTCGCCCTGAACGAGAAGACTCGACGTGTGGACCAGTGCCGTGCGAGCACCGCGGTATCCATCGGCATAGGGACTGAGTGGCTCATCCGCGACGCCGATGCTGCGGCGGCGTCGGAGGGAGCGGCTCATCTTGGGCACTTCGGCGATGATCGGCAACCTCAGAGCCGCGGCGATCTCTGACCGGGTCCTCAGCCGAGAGTCCACCCGGTCGAGCACAAGGGCCAGGCCCAAGCCGAGCAGCAGCCCCAGACCTGCGGCGAGCGCCGTGCGGGTGGTGCGGTCGGGCGGAATCACGAAACCGCCGCCGGTGACATTGGGGATGGGCGTGGCGCGCTGGAGGATGCTCAGGTTCGCGCGCCCCACCCCCGGCCGGGTCTTCTTGAAGTAGGTGACGGTCTCATCGGCAAAGGTGTTGGCTATGGACGCAGCACGTTCACCGTTCGCGTCCGTCACGGCAACGGTCAGGGCACCCGCGGTGAAATCAGGCGTGACGGTGAGGCGGGAGGCCAGCACCGCCGGGTCGCCGGTGTAGCCGAGCTCGGCAGCTGCTCGCTGCGGGATCTCGCCAGTGGTGAGGTAGAGCGCGATCCTGCCCATGGGGGACTCGGAGTCAGTCTGCGTGCTCGTGACCAGAAGCGTGGCCGTCGCCGTGTAGGAACTGGCCTTCTGGGACGTGTCAGCGACCGCCGGTGAGGTCACCCACATGACTGCACCCGCCACCAAGGTCGTGATGGCAATGATGAGCCAACGCTGGCGGAAGACCTTCAGGTACTCGCTGAGCGTCATGCAGTCTCTCCTTGGTGTCGCGGCAAAGGCGGCGTCCCCACGGAAAGCATGCGTGAACCTTCCCACGAATGGGTTCTTGACATGGATCGTATCCGACGGCAGGTGGTCGGCTTTTGAGTTCGGGCGCAATCCTGCGACGATGCCAAGGTGCATGCCGACCCCGCCCCGACGTCGAGCGACGTCCACCTGCGGGTCGGACACCTCACCACGGTCGACATGAGTCTGGCGCTGCTCTTGGGCACCGAGCTAGAGGTGGACGTCGAGCACGGACACGACGTCTTCGGCCTCAGCGCGCCAGGTCCATACGTGGAACGCGTGGAAGCGCTCGGCGTACGCCACATTCCGCTGACCGCCCTCACACGGGCCTGGGACCCGTTGCGCGACGGCCGGGCCTTCTTCCAGCTGGTGCGGGCGCTCCGCCGCCTTGAGCTCGACGTCCTGCACACCCACAACCCCAAAACTGGGGTCATGGGTCGTATCGCCGGCCGGCTAGCCGGGGTGCCCGTCGTGGTCAACACGTGCCACGGGCTCTGGGCAAGCCCCGAGGACTCCGTCGCCAAGCGCACCTTCGTCTACGGGCTGGAGGCCCTCGCCGCTCGCTTCTCCGACTACGAATTCTTCCAGAACGCCCAGGACGAGGCGACCCTGCGACCCTTCTTGAAACGCGGGAAGCACCGGGTCGTGGGCAACGGTGTCGACCTGAGACGCTTCGCGCCCGACCCCGAAGGGCGCCGAAGGGTGCGTGCCGAGCTTGACATCGACGACGACGAACTGCTGGTCGGCACCGTCGGCCGACGCGTCCGCGAGAAGGGACTCGCCGAGTTCGCAGAGGCTGCGCGAACCCTCGCGGGCAAGGCGACCTTTCTCTGGGTTGGGCCGAAGGACGACACAGACGCTGACGCAGCAGGCATCGATACGCGCGCCGTCCGCTTCGTCGACGAGCGCACCGACATGCCGGCGGTCTACTCCGCCTTCGAAGTCTTCGTCTTGGCGTCCTACCGCGAAGGCTTCTCCAGGGCGTCCATGGAAGCAGCAGCCTGCGGCCTACCGATGGTCCTGACGGACATCCGCGGCTGTCGGGAGATCGGCGACGAGGGCGTCCACCTGCTCCTCGTGCCTCCAGCAGATGGCTACGCGCTCGCCGATGCAGTCGACTATCTACTTGATGACCCGATGCTACGTGCCCGGTTGGGAGCGGCCGCTCGTGAACGTGCCCTTGCAGAGTTCGACCAACGAGTTGTGGCGCGCACCTCCCTTGAGACCTACTGCTGGGTGGCCGGCCTGAAGCAGAGTCGCTGGCGTCTCCACGCACCCGGCCGCGGTCTTATGAGGCTCAAGATTGTCGGGCGACGCCCAGCCGCGTCGAGAAGGTCCTGACGCATGATTCGAGTGCTTCACTACGGTCTAAGCAGCAACGCGGGTGGAATCGAAACCTACCTCCTCAACTTGACCCAGCGGGTCGATCGTAGCCGCTTTCATTTCGACTTCGTCTACAACCGTGTTGGCGAACCCTGTTTCTACCGCGAATTGACGGCTTTGGGGAGTCGCTTCTACGGCATCACGCCGCGGCGACAGTCCGTTCGCAAGAACCGGGCAGAGTTGGATGAGCTCTTCGAGCGAGAGGCATTCGACATCTTCCACTGCCATGTGAACACGCTGAGCTACGTGGAGCCAATCAACGCTGCATTGCGTCACGACTGCCGGGTGGTTGTGCATAGTCATAACTCTGGCGCGTCAAATTCGCTAGTGACGAACCTCTTGCATCGAGCGCACTCTGCCACCCTCCCCAAGGATAGGGTGACTATGGTGGCCGTCTCTAGGATGGCCGGTCAATGGCTGTTCGGACCAGACGCTCGGTTCACAATCATTAACAACGGAATTGAAGTTGACCGTTTCGCCTTTCGGCAAGAGGCCCGAGACCGAGTCCGCAAGGCACTGGACATAGACGCTAGTTTCGTGGTCGGAAATGTGGGGGCGTTCCTATCCGCGAAGAACCACGTCTTCCTTGTCAAGGTGTTCGAAGCCCTATCAGCGATCGTTCCTGAAGCCAAACTGGTGCTAGTGGGTCTGGGACCTCTGGAGAAACGGGTCAGACTGCAGGTGGCCGACTCGGGCCTTACGGACAAGGTTCTGTTCTTGGGTCGCCGGGACGATATACCTGACCTGCTGTCGGCGATGGATCGCCTCATCTTTCCTTCGCTTTACGAAGGTTTTCCGCTTGCTGTTCTGGAGGCTCAGGTCGCTGGGCTGCCGAGCCTGATCTCTGACGCGATCACGGACGAGGTGGTGGTGACGGACGTCTGCAAGCGCATACCTCTGTCTCGGTCCCCCCACCAATGGGCGCAGGAGCTCGTCGCCGTAGGCGCAGGCAGAGACCGGGCCAGCTGCAGCGAAGCAGCCTCGGCTGCAGGGGTCTCCGTTGAGGTGACTGCCGAGAGGGTTCGGCGGCTCTACCTAGAGAACATGGTCTCATGAGGCAACTGCGTGGGCCAAAGATGCATTTCAGGAACCGACCGCTCGGGGAGGAGTATGCTCAACGTCAGTCGACCATAGGTAGAGAAGCGAGTACTGGCCGCGTGAGAATCTCTGGTAAACGTTCCGAAGCGACCCTTGGACGATCGCCGGTCCTGAGGACTTTGGTCTGGAAGTACCGCGGCCGGTTAGCGCTTCTCGCGAGCGTTTCGTTCGTCGGAGCCCTCTTCGAGGCTTCTTTCTTGGTGTTAGTTACTGGCGTTGCAATGGCACTCGTGGCCGACAAAGGCGCGGTAGGACCGTTTCTCGGGCAAACGGCGACCGTCGGCAACGCACTGGCCCTTGGCGCCCTTGTTCTGGCCCTGCGTCTAGCGCTGAGCTTAGTGGGGGTTCAGGTGTCGGCGCGTCTAGCCGCGGACGTCACCACCGACCAGCGACAAGTCTTATCGCACGCCTATTTGAGTACCAGCTGGGACATTCAGCAAGCGGAGCCTGCTGGACATTTGCAGGAACTCCTCACTTCCTACGTTCAGCGCGTAAATTCTAGTATTACAACACTGGCTCAGGCCGTCACGGCACTCTTGAGCCTCCTCGCCTTTCTTGGTACGGGGTTGATCATCGATCCAGCTTCGACCCTCGCGGTCCTAATTGCCCTCACTCTTGTCGGTGCCATTTTGACGCCTCTTCGCCGTCGGGTGAGGGAGCGCGCCGGACGCCACGCGCGCACTGGCCTTGACTTCGCGCAAGCAGTGGCTGAATTCGGCGCGCTTGGTTTAGAGATGCAGACTTTCGGTGTCCAAGAACGCTTTGCCGCCCGGATCGATGAACTGACCCGCTCGACGACGCGGAGCCAAGCCAGGGTCCAGACCCTAAGGGATTCGTTGGCACCCATCTACATGTCACTCGCCTACGCAGCCGTTCTTGCCGGAGTTGCCATCGTGACTGTGGCGGGGTTCGACAACTTGGCGGTAATTGGTGCTGTCATGTTGCTGATGCTGCGGTCGCTCAGTTACGGGCAGCAACTCGCCAGCGCGGCGGGTCTGCTCGCAGCAAACGGCCCCTTCCTTGACGGCATCCAGCGAACAGTGGAGCGGTACCGCGCGTCCCCAGCTGCCACAGGCAGCGTCGTACCCTCTGGGGTGATGCCCTTGGAGGCCGAGGGTGTGGAGTTTGCTTACACTCCAAGTCGTTCCGTACTGAGACAGGCGACCTTCTGCTTCAACCAAGGCGAGGCCGTCGGCGTGATCGGTCCCTCGGGGGCCGGCAAGTCAACCCTAGCTCAGTTGCTACTTGGCCTGCGGGATCCAGTGCACGGATCCATCAAAGTCGGCGGAGTGGATCTGCGTGATGTGAACCGCACATGGTGGAGTGGCCGGGTCGCCTTCGTAGCGCAGGACGCCCTGCTCTTTACGGGCACAGTCGCGGAGAACATCAGGTTCTTCCGCGAAGGGATCGACGACGCAGCACTGAGGCGCGCCGCCACTCAGGCCAACGTTTTGGCGGACGTCGAGTCTCTCCCACACGGATTCGCGACCCATCTGGGGGAGCGCGGCGGCCAGCTCTCGGGCGGACAACGCCAAAGGTTGTCCATCGCGCGCGCACTGGCCGGGGAACCTGAGCTCGTCGTGCTGGACGAGCCGACGTCGGCACTTGACGGCCAAAGTGAAGCACTCATCCGGGACACGTTGGCCGGCCTCAAGGGAAAGGTCACCGTGGTGATTATCGCCCACCGGATGTCTACGCTTGACATCTGCGATCGCATCATGGTGATCGAGAACGGGCGGATTACAGCTCTCGACACCCCTTCTGCACTTCGCGAGAACAGCCACTTCTATCGGAACGCTTTGGCCCTGGCTGGGATATCGTGAGCCGCCGGATCAGGAAGTTGCTGCTCGATGCCGAGTTTACGAGGCCGTGGCCGCCCTGATAGTCCTGCCGACCCCGACCCCGACCCCGACCGCGACGTCCGGAAAGTCTTGCTCAGCTCGGCAGAACTACCCGGCGGACATTATGTGGACGATCTTGTCCTTGATGGCCGGGTGGCCCTGCTTGGAGCCGGGATTGCGACCTTCGCCGCCCTCGACGCCATCTGTTAGGACTGGCCCTTTCCCTTGATGAGCCTCAAGGGTGGGGTCTAGTCGATCAGCGCCTCGACTGCGGCGAGTTGGTTGCCGATGGAAAAACTTGCCACCAGACGATCAGTGCCGGCACGGGCGACGCGAGACCTCAGGTCGTGGTCCGCCGCCAGTCGCCCAATCTGCGCTCGCAACTCCGCCTCGTCACCCGGGGCGAAGAATAATGTATCGACGTCAGGCTTTAGCGTCCGAGCCATCTCACCGGCACGTGGCACGACGGTGGGCAACCGGGCCGCCATGAACTCCTTGAGTTTCAGGGGCGAGTAGTGAAACGAGTCACCTTCGCCGGCGGGCACCACGCCGACGTCGCACGCCTGGAGAAGTCCCCGCACTTGGTGGTTTGGCACTTGCCCAGTAAACCTCGCGTCGACCCCTAGCTCCGCCGCGAGGCGATTGCACTCGGCACGTGTAGGGCCGTCGCCGATCATGAAGAGGGTGACATTGTCAACGTCGCGTCCGAGAGCCGCGGCTACGCGCACCAGCATGTCCGCGTGGTGGAAACGCCGGAAGCTCCCCACCCAGCCAACGACGAAACGGCCATCGAGTTGATGTTCCTGGCGGTTCCGGGCTCGGTCGTCCGTGGTGGCCACCTCGGCGGTGCACGGCGTGACGAGCACGTTCGCACGACCGTGCGTCATGGCTGTCACTTGCTGAGCCACTTCGTCGCTGACGCAGGCCACGACGTCGGCGGCGAGGAGTTGGGGCCGTTCGGCAACCTTTTCGAGCACCGATCCCCAACCGGGCCGCCCGACTCCCCAGCGCCGAGCCTCCCACACTTGGGGTGCGTCAACGAATAGAACCAGTGGGGTCCCGAGCCTCCGCGCCGCCGCGAAGCCAGACCGCGCGAATAGGTCGTGGTGCTGCCAGACAAACGGGGCGCCCCGGAATACCTCGAGATCGACGGACCGGGCGCGGCGGGCTGCTTCCACCGACCACCACCCCCACCGGAGGTCCTTCGCGAAGGTGCCGACCAGAGGCCTAACGTCCGGTCCGTGCCGGACCCTCCCGCTTCCCACGGCGGCAGCGTCGGTGAGCGAGCTCGCAGCGAAGGCACGGTCTCGCGCCTCGCTCGGCGTCAGCCGCTCCAAGGGTGTCACAACCTCGGCACTACCGTAGCGATCCGCAAGCGCATCGGCCCAATTGCTGATCGTGACCCAGACCGCGCCGGCCCGAAGTTGCGTCGGCGAGGGCGTGAATAGGGGCACGGTCGCACGCCGCGGTATCTCGCTGCTTACCACTCTCGGCCTCCCCATCATCGGAACGACACTACTGTCTCAGAACTCCGGCGCCCCACTTCCAGCTCCGTCGCGCAAGAACCTAGTCGAGGCTGGGAGTCCCCCAAGGAACGCGCACGCCTGTCAAGGGCCATTGGTTTC
>DGBM01000321.1 GCA_002384765.1 Demequinaceae bacterium UBA4004 | reverse complement strand
GATCGCATGCCCGTAAGGGGATCGTCAACCGCAACACCTGCGCGGCGCTGTCGAGATGCAACGAAGACTGCACACGACACGCGGCCTACATTGCACAGGCCCTCCTTGCGGATGGCGTCGTGCAAAGTACCGCGGCGGAGCTGCTACTTGTCCATCTCAGGGCCATGGCCGCTGGCCCTGGCCCCGCAAAGGGATCCCCATGCGGCGCAGCCACCGCAGTCGTGGCCCGAATCTCGTCCCGGCCCTGGCAATGGTTCGCCTGCACCGACCTGCCTGTCAGAGCGCTACTCCGACGCAGGCAGCCCCGCGGCGTACGCATCGATACACATCTGGAGCACTGTGAGCGACAGTGGTGTTACCTCGTCGAGGTCCACGTCCCCGAAGCCGTCAAACGTGCCGATGTCCTTCTCAATACTTGTCCAGAAGCGCCTGATGGCCTTCAGGATCGTCAGGGCGTCCGTGAACAGCTCGACATCAGGCTCGAAGTCCGGGTCGACCACGTACTTGATGAGTTCGTGGCTGAGGTCGTGGCGGTGGGCATAGATGTCATCCAACCGGTCGGCCTGAGCCAAGGTGATGGCATCGCCATCGACCAGCCAAAGAAGCGACGCTCGAAACTTGTTGCTCGGCGCGAAGGCCAACACGTTCTCGGCGTATGCCTGCTCGTCGTAGACCGTGACGTCGTCCTTGAGTCCCCGCCAGTAGAACTGGCGTACCTCGTCCAGGACTGCGTTCTTGATCAGTTCGTGAGTCATCTGGAACAGCCCGGCGAAGCCGAGCGTGGCGCGGATGGGCTCAGCCTGGAGCTTGGCCTCCAAGCGCTGTCTGTAGTCTTGCGGATCCCGATCACCGATCTTCACTTGATCAGTGTCCCGGAGGGGCTGAGTCGGGTAGCCGCTGTCACACCGGACCAAGGAAACACCATCCCGCAGTCGGATCCCGTCTCGGTAGCGCGCTATACGCCGGCCTGGCGTCTCTATCCGGCCCCCGGCGGATCACCGCAGCGAGCTGAACTAGAGCGCTAGTCGCGACGCGCGCTGTGGGGTGGATCTTCAGGAGGTCACGCGTGGGGCCCATGCTAGAAGGGGGCCTCTGGACGATCGCTGGCGACGCTAGAGGCCTCGGGTGGCCTCGCCATGCGATTAGAGTGCAGTGTGTATATCGAACGTCGACGGCTGGGGGCGTTTCTGTCCGCGGGGTTTCCTTTAGTCCTCGTGAGAAGACCCGCTAGCTCCAAGTCCTCCAACCCTCCCGTCCAAGTGTCCTCCGCCAGCTGGTAGGCCCGGCGTCTCACCCATGGGGTCACGTGAAAGCCCTCGTCCTCGTTGCCCTTGCAGTGGCGTCGCAGGCAGACGTATACGGCCAAGGCTCGAACAGACAGCACGCAAATCCAGCCATTCCGCCACAAGTCAAGTGGCAGGGTCACGTAGGGCGGCTCTTGGACGGGAAAGTGGCGAACCTCGATCTGATCAACACGGCCTGGGCGAGGCGTGCGAACGATGAAGGACTTGCCGTGCAACGCGTGGATCGCACGCTGCACGCGACGGGTGCCGGCGCTGCGAGGATCGTCCAGCTCGCCGTCGTCGAAGCCAAGGGTGCGTGCGAAACGCGCGGCCGAAGTGCCGCGATACAACGCGTGGGGCTCACGCCTCGTAGCCATCACGAGCGTCAGATACAACTTGAGCGCGACCGACCCCATCCCGACTAGCTCTTTCAGCTTGGGACGGGCCCCTTCCTGGTAGGCAAAACTCCCGGCGAGTTGCACGGTGCTTCGGCGCCCAGACTCAGAAACGAGAGTCGCCAACAGGTCGAGTTGGGTCGCGTTGGGCCCCTCCATGCGAGCCTCCTTCGAGATGTCGTCGTCGTTTGGCCGGTCCAACAAGAGATATGTGAGATGTCGGAGTAGTGGCGTACATGTGATGTACGCATTTACGCAGGTCAGAATATGTGCCTAACACTTCAAATGTCGACCTCACCTTGCCGAGACGTCTCCCTTACCTCCTAGATGCGCCGATATTACACCGCTTATACGGACTCTTCGTCACCGCGAAACGTCGCACTTAGGCCCTTGGTCCGCGCGGCCTGGCTGAGGCAGTGTGAATACCTAGGGCCGGGGCGACCGCCGAGGCCCAACCGGAGGAGGTGGTAACGATGCGGCGTGGCTTGAAGGTGACTGTGTCCTGGGAGCGGGGGGCTCTCTCGATCACGCTCGACTACTGGTAGGTGCGGGAGGGGCTGGCGCAGCTGGCCCCTCCCGCACCTACCCGACCCGAGAGACCGCTGAAAGAGACGGGCCTCGTTCGCGGTACGCCGGACTGTCGGTGCCTCGTGGCACAGTAGAGCCATGCTCATCAACGCTCACTACCTAGATGGCGACGCGCTCACCAACTACATCGCCGCCGTCGAAGGCGGTCTGAGGGAGTCCGGCTCCTCACGCTCAAAAGGCAGCCACGGCTTTGGCGGATCACTGGGCATGAGCGGGGCGAAGCTGGAAGCAAAGACCGACTCTGAGACTGAGAACACCCTGAACATGAGAGACCACCAAGCGTCTCGGCTGCAAAGACTCATCGCGGCAGGTCACGCCGAGCCCGAAGCGGTTGGATGGATCGAGGTGAGCCAGCCGGATCTGGAGTTCGCCGAAGCGGGTACCGGCGCCTTCGTCGAATGGGAGTGCGACGTCTACATCCCCGAAGCGATTGCCGCCATGTCGAGTCATGAGGGGCTAAGCAGCACGCTCAAGACGATGAAGACACTGATGCCCTCCGCTGAAGCACTCGGCCTGGACATGGAAGGTGTGCCCGACGTACGCGAGATGGATGCCATGGAGTCGTTCCTCGATCAGCTCGACGTCGCTCCAGTCGTCGTTGGCGATGACAGCGATACCGACTGGAAGGTCGTTGGCTCACTTACCAAGCAGTGGATCTCACCAACGGCGTCCTTCGACGGTCGAGCGAGGGTCATCGGCAAGGTCAAGAAGCGCGTCGGTGAGGGTCGGTGGTACCCGATGTTGTCGCTTCCCGGAATGAATCTGGTGGGGAGAGATGAGCGTCGCCGACTAGAGCGGGAAGGGCCGCATGACTCGACGGAAGAACAGCAGTTCGTCCGCGGCCCGCTCCTCGTCGTTGATTTCCTCGCCATCTACAGCTGAGGACTCACGTCTCCGCGTCGCTTGTCGATCACCGCAAGCCGAACGTCGTACGGGGCGCACCGCGCGTTGACGCCGTCGTCGCCGAGGTTCTCGCCGTCACCGAATGTGGATCGTTGAGCGGTCAGTCGCGCGGATCGCGGCGCGAGGGCGCTTCTCGTCGTGGCGGGCACTGCGTAGCCTTTGAGCATGACTGCCCCGGCATGCCCCATATGTGCAGGGCATCGCGGTGAGGGCGATCTGGTCGCTCCGGTGGTGTGGCGCGATGACCTCGTGTGGGTCAAGCACCTGGTGAATCGGCCCATGCCCGTGACGCTCGGGCACCTACTCGTCGAGACTGACCGGCATGCGCCTCACCTCGATTCTTTGACAGATGAAGAGGCTGAGGCGATTGGCCGCGCGATTCGAAACGCGGCGAAAGCGCTACGCGCCGAACTAGACATCGATGCTGTGCACGCGATGGTGGTCAACACCAGACTCGAGCACTTCCACGAGCACATCGTGGTCCGACACAGAGGAACGCCGCCGGAATACTCGTGGCATCAGGTCGATGAATGGCCAGATGCTCCCAGGGGTGAGGCGTCCGAGGTAGCCATGTTGTGTGAGCGTCTGGCTCGTCACTTCCGCTAGACGGCGACCTCGCCTCGGCATTTCCGGACGTCTCGCAAGCCGATCGTTAACCGTCACCGTTCGGCCCTACGGAGATGACGCCTCAGTGCATGTGTCAGCCCGTGGTCCAAGTGAGAGACCACTGGCAGACTCTGTTGTTGTGACTGCAGCTACGAGTTCCGTGACGGCGACGATCGCGGCGGTGCGCGCCGATCCGGTCTGCGATGCCATCCTCGACCGCCTGCCGCACCTCGGCTTGTCGGAGTGGTGGCTGACCGCTGGGGCGGTGTTCCAGAATGTGTGGAACTACGTGGAAGGACGACCGCCCGGGTACGGCGTCAAGGACTACGACGTCTTCTACTTCGACGAGCGGAACCTTTCCTGGGAAGCAGAGGACCGGGTCATCCGGGCAGCAGCCGACATGTTCAGCGACCTGACCGCCGTCATCGAGGTCCGCAACGAGGCGCGGGTGCATCTGTGGTACGAGAGCAGATTCGGTGTGGCGGCTGACCCGTTCACCAGCGCGCGTGACGCCATCGACGCTTTCGCCTCAACCACCTGCTGCGTCGGCGTGACCTCCACTCCTTCAGGTGTGGACGTCTACGCACCTCACGGGCTTGAGGACGTCTTCGCCATGCACATGCGTCCCAATCCGCGCCTAGCACCTCAAGCGGTCTACGACGCCAAGGTCGGGCAGTACAAGCAGCGGTGGCCGACCCTCACGTCGAGCACCTGGTCAACGTGACGCCCGCGGGCCGCGGGACCGAACCACCCCCCTGTTCGCCGATCCCTCTCCGGAGAGGGATCGTCAAGCGGGTCGGTATCGCCTGCGATGGCCGCAGCCGATAATGCACCGCATGGACAAACAGGATCTCGAGCTCGCCGAGGTTGAAATCGCATCGCTCCTGCGAAAATGTGAGGCCGTGGTTCGCGGCAGCTCACTCAGCCCCTCGCGACTCACGCTCATGACCAACCGGGTCGCGGCACTGCAGACAGCTCTGGAGCTCGTGACGCACGCCCAGTCTCACGATGCGACCTGACGCTGCGGCGATCGCGGCCGGAAGGCGTCACTCGGTCGGTCGACGCCGAGATGGGACCGTGTGCGCCGCGGGCAACGATGTGGCGGGCGAGTGTCACGTCGGCCTCTGGCGGCAGGTCATCGCAGTGGCGGCGGGCAACATACATTCGGCCACCAACACGGGGCGTTCTCACACGGTCGGTCTGCGGTCGGACGGCTCGGTGGTCGCCACGGGCTGGAACGGTGACGGTCAGTGTGATGTCGTCGCCTGGGAGGACGTCACTGCCGTGGCCGCTGGCTGGCGCACGACGCTCGGACTGCTTGACGATGGCACCGTTTGGGCAACCGGGCGACGGGCGGAAGGCCAGTGCGACGTGTCGTCGTGGCGCAAGGTCGTCGACATCTCCTGCGGGGATTGGCATTCAGTAGGAGTGCGCGCTGACGGCACAGTGGGACTGCTGCACGATCAGGTG